>JAJDHT010000040.1 GCA_030266325.1 Ruminococcaceae bacterium OttesenSCG-928-I18 | reverse complement strand
CCAAACTCGGTACCAATTTCCTCCATACTGATTCCCGTGACGTCCCGCACACAGAACATGGCCACTTTTCGCGCCATAGAGATGTTTGCGTTGCGTTTGCGGCTGCGGATGTCCTCCGAAGAGACGTTGTAGGTGCGGGCCACTTCGCTGGTAATTTTCTCAATCGTGACGGGAATGGGCTGCGATTCACTGAGAATATCCTTGATTGCATTCTGTGCCGCTCCAATCACCGGCTGGATACCCTCCAGCAGATAATAGGCATTCATTTTCTTTACGGCACCCTCCAGCTGGCGGATGTTGTTTTTCAGGTGGTTGGCGATGAATTCCGCCACGTCGTCGGGAATATTCAGGTTTAACAGGGCGGCTTTCCTGCGAATAATCGCAACACGCGTTTCGAAATCCGGCGGCTGAATGTCGGCCGTCAAACCCCATTCGAAACGGGTACGCAGCCGGTCGTCCAGGCTTTTGATCTCCTTTGGGGGCCGGTCGCTGGCCAGTACAATCTGCTTTCCCGCGTTGTACAGGGTGTTGAAGGTGTGGAAAAACTCCTCCTGCGTCGATTCTTTTCCCCCGATAAACTGCACGTCGTCCACAAGCAGCACGTCTGCGCTACGGTATTTTTCATGGAATTCGGTCATACGTTTTTCCTGGATGGCCGTGATGATCTCGTTGGTAAAGCGGTCCCCATCCACATAGAAGATTTTATATTCAGGAAATTTTTGGGCAATTTCATACTGGATCGCAAAAAGCAGGTGGGTTTTACCCAAACCCGAAGTACCATAGATAAAAAGCGGGTTCCAGGAGTGGGAGGGGTTTGAGGCCACGCTCAGGGCGGCGGCATGGGCAAATTTATTGTTTTGCCCCACAATGAAATTTTCAAAAGTGTAGTCATAACTGCCGCCCGATAGAGCCGAAGGGGCACTCGGCGCGTTTTCGGTCACGGAAAATTCTACGTCCACCTCAAAACCGAGGATGCTCTGAAAAGCCTCCTTCAGCATAGGCACATATCTTTCCTCCAAAACGCCCCGCACAAAATCAGAACGAACCCCAACCAGGGCCAGCCCGTTTTCAAAAGAAACAGGGGAGAGGTCCACAAAAAAAAGATTGTAAGTAGCCGGTGCCACGCGTTCCTTACAATACTCTTTGGCCGCCGATAAAATGTCCACAAAGGAATCCAATAATTCACACCCCGAAAATATAGAATTAAATAGAAAAAAAGATTATAAAATAACAAAAAAAGAAAATTTACCCTTCCAAAACGAAAAAGAACGCAGGAAAACTGGCTCCTGCAAATTGTTCACGCTATGGGTAAAAGTATAACATAAATACGGCCAATTGGCAACCGAATTGTAGGCGTAAAAGCCGCAGGAAAAGGCCTCGAATATATCCTATGCACGATGCAGGGTAAGCAAAGGCAAGGTTGACAGAAGAAACTGCATTGCTGTATACTATTATTTCGCAGGGTCAAGTTTGAATCCTGCTGGAAGACAAAAAGCCAAGCCCTTTTTGGGGCCGATCGATAGGGGAGGTAAGCGGAAGTGAAAAGGACATATCAGCCGAAAAAACGGCAGAGAAGCCGGGAGCATGGTTTTTTGTCCCGGATGCGCACGCGCGGTGGCCGCACGGTCATTCGCAACCGTCGCAAAAAAGGCCGCGCAAAGTTGACGAATACCTAATCTTTGCCGGCGGCGCTTATGTGCGATCTCATGAATTGAATACTACACCAGACCGGCTGCTATTAAAGCCGGTGCCTTACCAGATACGTGAAGAGGCCACGCAATCCATGCGAGGCTTCTTTTTGCTTTTGGGGGGAAGCTGGGAGGGGGAAAGTGAAATATCACACTCTGAATAAAAACCGGGATTTTGCACGGATCTATAAAAAAGGAAAAGGCATCGTCCACCCACATGTCGTTGTCTACATCAGAAAAAGCAAAGGACCCGCAACCCGGGTGGGTATCACCGCCAGCAAAAAGACCGGAAACGCCGTCAGGCGAAATCGAGCCCGCCGCGTCATCCGGCATGCACTGTATGAAGTATTGCCCAAAAGTGTTGGCCCATACGATCTGGTCTTTGTGGCAAGGGGTAGGACGGCCAGCCTGAAAAGCACCCAAATGGCCCAAACCCTGCGCGCAATATTGGAAAAGGAAGGCTTGCTTCAAAAGGAAAAACCATGAAAACGGTGTTAATCAAAGCTTTAAAAGGGTATAAAAAGTGGATTTCGCCTCACCTTGGCAACAACTGCCGTTTTTTGCCCACCTGCTCGGAATACGCAATGCAGGCCATAGAAATCCACGGTTCTTTTAAAGGTATCTTACTCACCTTTTGGCGTTTGCTGCGATGCAATCCCTTTGGCAAAGTGGGTTACGACCCTCCCCCTGAAAAGGGAGAATGGGTGAACCCAAAAAGACAGTTGCGAAAGAATTGATTCGAGAAAAAGGGGGACAAATAAAAAGGGATTTAAATAGGGGTTTAATTGTACAGAATAGAGGGTAGAAAATAGAAAGGGATAGGAAGGATTCTATGATTGATTTTTTTGGTTTTTTGGCGTTACCACTCTCCTTCATCATGCGGTTCATCTATGATTTCGTTTTAAACTACGGCTGGACAATTATTATTTTCACGGTTCTCATCCGTATCGCTATGATTCCGCTGGGTTTAATGCAGCAAAAAAGTTCTGCCAGGATGTCTGCCTACCAGCCCTTTATCCAGGAAATACAAAAAAAGTGGGCCAACGATCGTAACCGGCAGAACCAGGAGATGCAGAAGTTTTATCAGGAGAACAACATTAAGATGACGGGCGGCTGCCTGCCCATGATCGTAAATATGGTCGTTATTTTCGGCATCATCGCCATTATTCAGGCCCCACTTAAATATATGGTGGGCCTTCCCGCGGCTGAAATTGACAGCGCCAGATATATTGTGGCGGCAAATACCGAGGGCATGGAGTATGATGACAATTCCCTGAATTACACAATACAGTCCACGGTCATTGGCGAAATCAAAAGTAACCCGCAGATGTTTATCGATGGCGTCGAAAATGAAGAGGGCGAAATCGTTAAGATGGGCCCTGAATATGTGCAGAAGGTTGAGGATTTTAACTTCGAGTTCCTCGGGATGAACCTCGCCCAGCGGCCCTCCATGGCTTTCAACCGATACCTTATCATGCCCATCTTATCGGTGCTCACGATGTTCGCCTCACAAATCATCCTGATGAAAACAGGCGGAACGGCCCAGATGCCGGGCCAGGGGAAAAACACGATGCTGATTATGACCTTTGTCATGGGCATCATGTTCGGCTTCTTCGCCTTTACGGTGCCCGTCGGCTTTTCCCTTTATTATACGGCCTCAAACATCGTGCTTACAGGACAGCAGCTCCTATTAAAAAAGATATATAATCCCGCAAAAATGCGCGAAGAAATTGCAAAAGAAATTGAACATAAAAAGCAGATGAAAAAGGCCAAAAAAGTTGTAAAAGTAAAAGACAAAAAGGGCTTTGTTATTGAAAAGCAGATGTCAGACGCAGAAATAGCGAGGTTGCGCCTTGAAAAAGCCCGGCAAATGGACCAAGAAAAATATGCGGCGGAAGAAGAAAAATCCGAAATAAAATCCAAGAAAAAAGAACAGAACGAGGAGACTTCACAGGCGCAGCAGGAAGAGGAAACGAACACAGCGACTAGGGAGGAAACCTCAGAGGAGTCTAACGCACAACAAAATGGAATAGAAAAAAAGGATAAAACAGAAGAATACAAACCTGGCCGAAGAAAACGGGCAAGAATGAAAAAAACAGAAGTCGAGAGTGAATCAAAAGAGCCAATGTCCTTTGCCGAAAAAGAGATGGAAGCCGAAAAAAATGCGAAATCACCTGAGGAGGATGCCTAATGCGTGAAGTAATTGCAACGGGAAAAACCGTAGAAGAAGCCACCGAAAACGCCTGTGCCGAGCTTGGAAAAAGCCGGGACGAAGTCAGCGTTGAGATACTGGAAATGCCCGTAAAGAAATTGTTTAAATCGGTGCCGGCTAAGGTTCGTGTCAGTGTAGACGAAGGCGAAGAAGAAAAGGCAGAGCAGGCAGAGCCCGAGAGCGTAAAACCGGCCGCGCCGGAAAAAGTAGAAAAACCTGTCGAAGTAAAAGAAAAACCGGTGGTACAGGAACAAAAGCCTGCGGCCCAACCTCAGCACAAGGAGCATGTGTTGGCCGACGAACCAGAGGTGGAGATTGATATCGAAACCAACCCCGCGGCAAAACGTGCCGTTGAATATTTAAAAGGGGTTTTTGCCGCCATGGGCGTGCAGGAGATCTCCATTGCCGTATTTCAGCAGGGCGATGCCACTTTGCTGCGGGTGGAGGGCGACGAAATCTCCAATGTGATTGAAGCAAGGGGAGAAACCATACAGGCACTGAGTTATCTCACTGACCGCACGGTCAACCGGGGCGTGGATAAGAAAGAGGACGGCTATTTACGCGTGAGGTTGGATATTGCAGGGTACCGTAACCGCAGAGAAAAAGAACTTGTTTCCCTGGCCGAGCGCACCGGCAGGGATGTGGCGAAAACGAAGCGCAGCCGTACCTTGGCACCCATGAACCCTTATGAGAGGCTGATCATCCACACAAGAATCAGTGAGATGGAGGGTGTCATGAGTGAGTCGATCGGCAACGACGCCGAGAGAAGGGTCGTTGTAAAATCCACCGCGCCGGATGCGGTGGACGGGGATGATTGGCATGCCGGCCGGGGCGGAAAAGGCGGTGGACGGAAACCGGGAGACCGCAATCGTCGGGGCGGTAAAGGTGGTGGCGGTGGCGGCCGCGACCGGCGTGACCGCGGAGACCGGCGTGACCGGGGCGGCCCCGGCGGCCCTCCGCGCAGTAATACCCCCGAGCGGGAGTATGCCAACAAAAAACGTGATGAAAATGCGGAGCCGGTTGTGCCGAAACGCAGGGATGCAGTAAAGGACGGGGAAGACCTTCCGCTCTACGGGAAAATTGATATTTAATACTAATATTCGATGGAAAGCTCGATAACCTTTCCATCGAATGCTGTGGCAAAAAACGCCACAGCGCGTCTTATGCAAAAATTCTGTCAAAAATAAAGAGATATTTTTGACGAATTTTAGGATAATTACATTATTCTTTAATTAAATGTCAGTATTTAAAAAACCGGGGACGAATGTCAACAAACATTCGTCCCCGGTTTTTATCATCGCATAAAAGAGCGATCGGTAAAGTCGTACAAATGCCCTGCCAAAGGCTGATTCTCTGGTTTCCCACATCAGGCGGGCAGAGGGGTGGGAGCCAAAAAAGAAAAAGCGGGAAGATTTCGCAAAATGCCAAAAATAAGAAAAATAATAATCAGAATAATGCAGAGGACAAGTTCCCACCGGTAGGTCCTAGAGGGACGGTTTTGCAGATAGTCGTAAGCAGCCCGTCCCAGGAAAAATACAATCAAGGGCAGCAGTATGACAAACAACGCGTTGTAGCGGAACGCCTGATAAAACTGCAGCTGTGAAAGAGAGAGTAGGGAACGGAACATACCACAGCCTGGGCAATACCACCCCGTGATCAGGTGTAGGGGGCAGGGAACGCCAATCCCAAAATATTGGTACAAAATCCCAAGAAATATAAATAGGAATAAAAATACCAATAAATAGAGAAATAAATTACGAAATCGGATTTTCACTTATCGATAAGCAGGAGGGGGAGGCGGTGGTGTTTGGGACGAGTAGGGCTGCTGGGGCGGAGGGGGATTACCTTCGACAAGATTGTTAAAGTCATTTTGAATCAGGCACATGTTGACGATTTGCAGTCCGAAAATCGACAACACAAGATACAAAACAGACTTGTCGTCGGCGGGCCGCCCATAGCGGCTCATGATTTCGGGCGTGGCCTGACCCCATTTATAATAGGCGTACATCCCATAAATGCTGCAGGTGATGATGTCTAAAAGAAGCGTCACACCCGCCGAAGTGGAAACGCGGTTGTACGTCTGTGCCTCTTCAAAAGTTTTTGCAATCGTGTAAAACCAATACAAACCAAATATACCACAGGTGACAAAAGTCAATATCACGTAAAGAACAATGTTCCGCTGAACCATAAAACACTTCACTCCCTTATCTCATGCTGCCGCAAACTGCAAATATTATACTACGATAATGCGGTTTTGTCGAATCCGACTGCGCTTATCCCAAGCCTGAAGACATTGCCAAGCGAACATACAAAAGCTATAATAGTAGAAATTTCAAAGGCAGGACATGAGGTTCTATAGATAGAACGAGAACACAGGGGTGATTTTTTCGTGCGAGAGACAACAATTGCTGCGATAGCCACACCACCGGGTACTGGTGGCATTGCTGTGATACGCATTTCGGGTCCTGAATCTATTGATGTTGCGAAAAAAATATTTGTACCCAAAAATGCAAAAAAAACCCTAAAAAAAGCACCCGGTTATTCAGCCCTTTATGGGAATATTGTAAATGAAAATATTTTAGTGGACAGTGGAATCGCCCTTATTTTTCGTTCGCCCCATAGCTATACAGGCGAAGATACGGTGGAAATCAGCTGCCACGGTGGAGACACCGTTAGCAGCGAGGTCTTGGCCGCCTGTCTAAATGCGGGTGCAAACATTGCGCAGCCCGGCGAATTTACGAAACGAGCTTTTTTAAACGGCAAAATGGACCTACAAGAAGCAGAGGCAGTAATTGACTTAATAACGAGCAAAACAATGCAGCAAAACAGCTATTTTAATTACACAAGAAATCAAAGAAAAACCCAGATAATGGAAGAAATAAAAGCAGAAATACAGTCATTAATGGCTCATTTAATGGCTTGGATTGATTACCCTGAGGAGGATGTACCCTCAGTTGAAGAGCAAGATTTTCTTGGGGAGATTCAAAAGCTGAAAGAAAAAACCCAAAGAATGCTGGGTGACTTTGAGAAAGGCCAAAGACAAAAGCGAGGCTTGAGAGTGGTTTTATTGGGAGAACCCAACGTGGGTAAATCCACTCTATTTAACCTGCTTGTTGAAGATCAAAGATCTATTGTAACCCCGATTGCTGGCACAACACGAGATATTATACGTGAAGAAGCAGAAATTTGTGGCTATCCTATCCTGCTTTCCGACACGGCGGGCTTACGCGAGGGGGGAGATGAAGTTGAGGAGGAAGGAATCAGACGTAGCTGGGATGAAATTTCTTCTGCCGATATCCTCGTTCAGGTCCTGGAGGCTGGTCGGATATCCGCCTATGAGGAGAACCTGGTCTTAAAAGAGAGCCAAAAGCCCAAGTTGTGTATTGTCAATAAAAGCGACCAAGGGTGTGATACAGACCTGGAACGAATAGAAAATGACTATGATATGATGGTTATTGTCAGTGCAAAAGAGGCACCCGACGAGGCAAGAGAGACGATAAAGAACGCCATCCGTCAGCTTTTGCAGATACAGCCCCTCGATCCAGATGCGGTGCTGCTCTCAAACCAAAGGCAAAGGGAGAGTATGCAAAAAGTGGATGACTGTTTGGCAAAGATCCTTGCATTTGCAAAAGACCAATTAATATACGATGATGTGAGTATTTACCTTCAAGAGGCCCTGGAAGCGATCGGAGAGCTCAAAGGGGAAAATGTGACGGATGCGGTACTTGAGGAGGTGTTTTCCAAGTTTTGCGTAGGAAAATAGCGATAACAAGTAATATATACTATCCCCTGATTGAATTGTTGAAAACAACCAGAAAAGACGGAAACAGACAATAATTCCTCAAAAGACATAGTCTGGGTCAAAAGAAGAAAAATAGATCGATTGAGAGGAAAGAAGTAGGCAATAGTGGAAAACTAAGGAAAATCAAGAAAGGTCCTATTGTTTTCGCATTTAGAGGGCTTGGGACGGTATCTAAAAAGAAAGGATCATCAGGATTGAAGAGTGAGGTAGATGTAATTGTCATTGGGGCTGGGCATGCCGGAATAGAGGCGGCATTGGCCAGTGCTAAATTGGGCATGCGAACTATATTGATGACCCTGAATTTGGACGCCGTGGGGAATTTACCCTGTAACCCCAGCATTGGGGGAACGGCAAAGGGACACCTGGTGAGGGAGGTAGATGCCCTAGGGGGGTTTATGGGTTTAGCCGCCGACCACACGATGATTCAGAGCAGGATGTTAAATAAAGGTAAGGGTTATGCTGTACAAAGTTTGCGAAACCAGGTGGATCGGGCCCTGTACCAGCAATATGCGAAAATTAGTTTAGAAAAACAGAATAATTTAGAATTAATTCAAATGGAAGCTACAGGAATCCTACTTGACGGGGACAAGGTAAGGGGTGTGCAGACACATCTCGGGCAGAGTATTAGCTGCCGTGCGGTGGTTGTGGCAACGGGAACCTTTCTGAACGCGGCGATCCATATTGGCTTAGAGTCCTTTGCCGCCGGCCCTGAAAACAGCAAACCTGCGAAGGAATTGACAGAGAGTCTAGAGGAACTTGGACTAACAATGAAGCGGTTCAAGACGGGCACTCCAGCCCGTGTGCACAGGAGATCTATTGATTTTGCAAAACTGAAAAGACAGCCCGGGGATGAAATGGTTGTGCCATTCAGTTTTTTAACCGAAGAAATGCTCTACAATAAAGTCGATTGTTATATCGCATATACAAATAAAAACACACATGAAGTCATTAAAAAAAATCTAGATAAATCACCAATTTATTCTGGGAATATTCATGGTATAGGCCCGAGATATTGCCCAAGTATCGAAGACAAGGTGGTACGTTTCGGCGACAAAGACCAGCACCAGATCTTTGTGGAACCCTGTGGTCTTTGTACCGAGGAAATGTATTTACAGGGTATGTCCAGCTCTCTCCCCTTTGAGGTGCAGAGGGAAATGTACCGAACCATTGAAGGTTTCAGCGACATTGAGATTATGCGGCCTGCCTATGCTATAGAATATGATTGTCTTGACCCGACACAATTGGAGCCGACGTTAGAATGTAAGGGAATCAGCGGACTCTTTACTGCGGGGCAAATCAACGGGACATCGGGATATGAGGAAGCGGCGGCGCAGGGAATTTTGGCTGGCATAAATGCGGTAAAAACCTGTTTAAAACAAAAGAAATTAATTTTAGAGCGCTCTGGTTCCTATATTGGTACACTAATTGACGATATTGTGACAAAAGGTGTCAGTGATCCCTATCGTATGATGACCAGCCGCAGTGAATACCGCTTATACCTCAGGCAGGACAATGCGGATGACAGGCTTACCCCTATCGGACATGAAGTGGGACTCGTAAACGACGATAGGTGGAAGAAATTTCTTGTTATACAAGATCAAAAAAAAGCAGAGATAAATCGATTAAAAAATGAAAATATTAGCATACATCTTTTTTCAAAGGATCTCATACAGAATAAAGATGAAGAGAGCAAAAAAAATGACGTACAGAAAGCATATATTCTTCTGAAACGCCCGGAGATAAAATATGAAGATATTACGAAAATAATTGGCGAAATACAGGGAATGAGCAACTGGGTATCCCAGAAAGTAGAAGTGGAAGTCAAGTATGAGGGGTACGTAAAAAAGCAGATGGAGAGAATTGAGCGTGCCAAGAAACTGGAAGGGAAGAAGATACCACAGGAGTTTGAATACACTCACCTCGAGGGAATGCGCCTTGAAGCTAGAGAGAAGCTGAGCAAGATCCGCCCAAAGTCCTTAGGCCAGGCGGCCCGAATACCCGGAGTGACACCAAATGACATCGAACAATTGGCCATTTACCTGAAAATCTACAGTGAAAATACGGAAAAAACGGAAGACGATGTTTAAAACAAGATTTATTAAACTTGATGTATCGCACATTATTCACGCCCTAATGGAAGCGTTAGGAAATTGTGGAAAACCAGACGCGTTTTATAAAATGAGGCAAAGAGCTTTTTTCTAATGTGGTCTGGGTCAAGCGGAGAGTGAAAAAGGCGGCACAAGCCAAGCATCGTGGAGGGGGACAAGCAAGAAAATGATATATAAAATAAGATTAAAAGAGAAAGCGGAGCGGTATGGAATGAAGCTCTGTCCAGAGGTTTTGGGACGCTGTGAGCGATACGCAGAGCTTGTGGATGAGTGGAACCGAAAAATAAATATTACGGCAATCACAGAGCCCGAGGAAGTGGAGGACAAACACTTCCTCGATTGCTTTTTGCTGGCCTGCCAACCCGAAATAAAGGGCAAGGTGGCCGATGTGGGAAGTGGGGCTGGTTTTCCCGGTATTATATTGAAAATATACAAACCAGACATAGAAATCACGCTAATCGAGTCTAACAAAAAGAAAACTGCCTTCCTTTCTCTGGTGGGAAAGGAGCTGGATCTCTCGCTACAGGTGCTGGGTGAGAGAGCGGAGGACCTTGGAAGGTCAAGTGCCAGGGAGAGTTTTGATGTGGTGACGGCCAGGGCCGTAGCGGCATTGCCGGCCTTGAGTGAGTATTGCTTGCCGCTTGTCAAAACGGGTGGTTTCTTTCTGCCCATGAAGGGACCCAAGGAGACGGAAGGCACCGAGGCGAAAAAGGCGATAGAAGTGCTGGGGGGAGAGATTAAAGAGATAAGAAAGTATACGCTGCCGGATGATTCCGAAAGAACGATCTGGGTTGTTCAAAAGAGCGCGAGCACACCGGAGCGTTACCCGAGAAAAATGGCACAGATCAAGAAAAAGCCGCTCTAAATGTTCCACGTGGAACAAAAATGCCTTCGATATCCTATAATTTCCAAGCAAAGGAAACAGAAAAACGGGATCGAAATCCCCGATATTTTAGAGAAAAGAGAGAAAAAGAATACCGGAGCAGGAAAAAAAAGAACGACTTTAAAGCAAACGCCTTTCGAATTGTTCCACGTGGAACAGGAGAGGCGTTTTATTAAAGGATTTTGCCGCTTTTTTTCGGTGGAGGGTTATGCTATACTATGCACAAGGAACGTTTTTTGTGTTGTTTTTGGTTTCAAAAGGGCCCTTACAGACGTTTCGCACAGTAATTTATAGAGTTTACACCATTAAGTTAACGGTCCCATCGGGTCTTCTGCCCTGCGGTCAAACCGCAGGCAGGCGCTTTATACAGGAAAGAAACGGCGAATGAAGAGGCAAACTCTTCATGATGATATGGTTTTAGGAGGCGGAAGGATTTGGCAAAGGTAGTGGCAGTGGCCAACCAAAAAGGCGGCGTGGGCAAAACCACCACAACGGTGAACTTGTCCGCGGCTGTGGCGGCCACGGGGAAACGGGTTTTACTGATCGACCTGGACCCGCAGGGAAACACGACGAGCAGCTTTGGCCTGTCGAAACGGCAGGTGACGAAAAGCGTGTATGATATCATGATTGGCGAAGGGGAACCGGCGGACTGTGTACAAAAAACGCAGTACAAGTGTGATATTATCCCCTCCAACATACAGCTTTCGGGCGCCGGCATTGAACTCGTGGCGCTGCCCCGGCGGGAAGCCCGCTTGCGTGAGGGTATTACCCCGCTGCTTGAGCAGTACGACTATGTATTCATTGACTGCCCGCCCTCGCTCGACCTTTTGACGCTGAATGGCCTGTGCGCCTGCGACACCGTTCTTGTGCCTATCCAGTGTGAATATTTTGCGCTGGAGGGGCTGACCGAACTGATGAACACTGTTCGGAATGTAAAAAAACTGTATAACCCTTATATAGAGGTGGAGGGTGTGCTGCTGACGATGTACGACGGGCGGCTGAACCTCTCCTTGCAGGTGGTGCAGGAAGTGAAAAAGTATTTTGGAGATAAGGTGTATAAGACGGCTATTCCCCGGAATGTGCGGCTTTCGGAAGCGCCGAGTCACGGCGCGCCGGTGAACTATTACGACCCTGCTTCCCGCGGCGCCTTTGCCTACCGGGATCTGGCCGGGGAATTTTTGCACAACAACCAGGCTTCTCAGGCAGTGTAAAGCAAAATTTAGGCCGCCCTTTCTCGCCTCTTCAGCCTAAGTGCCGACGCTTCGCGCCAGCTGGCTTTAGATAGCAGGCCTGCCATCAAAAAGAAAGGGCACAAACAACCTACACTAAGATAATTCGAGGGCAAAGGGCTCAAAAAGATCTTTTCAAACGGCACGTAGGTGTCGTTTTGCGAAAAGTTTTTGGGCCCCTTTTTTCAAAAAGGGGCGAAGATCTTGACCTTTTCCCCTGCCCATAAGGAGGAAGCAGATGCCAAGCAAAAAAGGCGGCCTTGGCCGCGGGCTGGACAGCTTATTTGCCGATACCGGCGGGGGGCTGGCCTCGCAGGAAAAAGACCAGCAGACCCTGCCGCTGCGCGATATCGAACCTGACCGTGAACAGCCGCGCAAAACCTTTGAGGCCGAGGCGCTGAACGAGCTGGCCAAAAGCATAGAGGATCACGGTTTACTGCAGCCTATCGTGGTGCGGCCGAACCCCGCGGGCGGGTATAAAATCGTGGCGGGGGAGCGGCGCTGGCGCGCGGCCCGGCAGGTGGGCCTGCGGGAGATACCGGCCATCGTGCGGGATATTTCGGATGAAGAGGCCATCGAACTGGCGCTGATTGAAAACTTGCAGCGCGAAGACCTGGATCCTGTGGAGGAGGCGCTTGGGTATCGCCAGCTGATGGAGCGCTGTCAGCTGACGCAGGAGCAGGCCGCCGAAAAGCTGGCGAAAAGCCGCAGCGCCGTGGCCAACAGCTTGCGTATTCTCCACCTGCCCGACGAGTTGCTCGAGATGCTGAAAAGCGGGGAGTTGAGCGCAGGGCACGCCAAGGCGATCCTGTCCATCCCCGACGACGAAAAAAAGGTGCAGGCCGCGCATGCCATTCTGGAAGAAAAACTGAACGTTCGCCAGGCCGAGAGCCTTGCCAAAAAGCTGCAAAAGGAGCCCCGGGAAAAACAAAAAAAACCGGCGGCCCGGCCCAGCATTGCGGCCGAGGTGGAGATCAGCCTGCGGGAGCGCCTTGGCACGGAAGTGCACGTGGAGTATAAAGAGGGCCAGGGCAAACTGACGCTGGGTTTTTATTCGGAGGAGCAATTGCGCGCATTTGCGAATTTGCTGGACGGCTACCGCGGGGAGAAGGGCTAGGGCCTGCCCGCGCATACCATACAAAAGGAGAACATCTTATGCTGGATATCAAGTTGCTGCGTGCAGAGCCTGCACGCGTAAAAGCGGGGTTTCGTAAACGAGAGATGGTGCTTGACGACGCCGTGGACAACATCTTGCGGCTGGATGAAGAGCGCCGGGGGCTGGTGACGGAACTCGACAGCCTGAAAGCGAAACAGAACGCCGTGAGTAAAAAAATCCCCCAGATGAAAAAGGCCGGCGAGGACACCGCCGAGGTCATGGCCGAGATGAAAGAACTCTCGGAGGAAGTGAAGGAGGGCAACGCGCGGCTTTCTGAAATTGAGGCACAGTTGCGCGAGGGTATGCTCTCCCTGCCGAACCTGCCCGACGAGGAGGTACCGTCGGGCGGGAAGGAGCAAAATGTCCCCCTGCGCACGTTCGGCGAAAAACCCACGTTTGATTTCACGCCCAAAAACCATATGGAACTTTGTGAAAGTTTGGGCCTTGTGGATTACGAGCGGGGCGCGAAGCTCGGGGGGAATGGCTCCTGGGTCTACCGCGGCAAGGGTGCGCGGCTGGAGTGGGCGCTGCTCAACTTTTTCATCAGCGAGCACCTGGCCGACGGGTATGAGTTCCTGCTGCCTCCCCACATGCTGGTGTGGGAGTGCGGCACCGTGGCCGGGCAGTTTCCCAAGTTTTCGGAGGATGTGTTCCAGATAGCGAACCCCACAAGCGAGGATAAAAAATTCATGCTGCCCACGGCCGAAACGGCACTGGTCAATCTACACCGGGGAGAAATCCTGGCGGAGGAAGAGTTGCCGAAAAAATATATCGCCTACACGCCCTGCTACCGCCGGGAGGCCGGGAGTTATCGCAGCGAAGAACGCGGCATGATTCGCGGGCACCAGTTCAACAAGGTGGAGATGGTGCAGTATGCCACGGAGCAAGGCTCGGATGCGGCTTTTGAGGAACTGCTGCAAAAAGCGGAAAATTTGGTGCAAAAACTGGGGCTGCACCACCGTGTTTCGCAGCTGGCGGCGGGAGACGTCTCGGCCTCCATGGCAAAAACCGTAGATATCGAGGTATGGCTGCCCAGCATGGGAATCTATAAAGAGGTGAGTTCGGCTTCGAATGCGCGGGAATACCAGGCGCGCCGGGGAAATATCAAATACCGGGATGGGGACAAAAAACTGCATTTCGCCCACACCCTGAACGCCTCTGGTCTGGCCACCAGCCGTGTCTTTCCGGCGCTGCTGGAACAGTGCCAGCAGGAGGACGGCTCGGTCCTTGTACCCAAAGTGCTGCGCCCGTTTACAGGGTTCGACAGGATCGAGGCAGACAACCAGTCTGTAATATAGTAATACTAATATACAAGAAGTATAATCTTTGTGCCGGTATATACTCTTATAAAGCGTAGCGGAAAGTCTTGGCAACAGGGCAGAAAACAAACAAGCAGATCACTTCTTTCACCCAAATACCCGGTCTCCCGGGTTTTTGCTGAAACCTTGTGTTGACAAGGCTTTCCGGTTTCGATATAATAAATTCCTACGGGGTAAAATCCGAGAGGTTCTACCCCGTTTGCTGGCTACACCGGTTTTGGTGCAAGGCGGCAGGATAAGGCGGTATAGCTCAGGTGGCTAGAGCATTCGGTTCATACCCGAAGTGTCACTGGTTCAAATCCAGTTACCGCTACCAGTGCAGATTTTATCTGAGATAGTAGGGTGTCGCTACCAAGAGGAATGCGGCAGGAGGCTTTGCGGCTTTCAGCTAAGGTCTGCGCTCAGACGGAGCGATTTATCGCTCCGTACATGGCCCGATGGTCAAGAGGTTAAGACACCACCCTTTCACGGTGGAATCCCGGGTTCGATTCCCGGTCGGGTCACCATTTATGTTTCATTAAGGAAGCAGACGAAAAAGCCGTGGCATTGCCACGGCTTTTTCGTCCTATGAGAAACAGTCTCATTGCAAAAACGCTTCTTTGCCAAAAAAAGAATAGTGAAGTTAAAGTTCAAAAAAGCAGGGGAGTTATTAGGATTTATTGCCATTACTGTCTCTTTGTGGAAAGAAAGAGTTGATCATGACCCTAAAATCTTCCTTTCGAGCTCCTCGGCGGTGGAAACCAAACTGTGGGCACCGGCATTGCTGAGTTCTTTTGCACTACGAAAGCCCCAAAGGACACCACAAGATGTGATATCTGCATTTTTTGCTGTGAGCATATCGACGTTGCTGTCCCCACAATAGAGAGTATGTTTTGGGTCGGCGCCCAATTTTAAAAGCAGAGCCAACAATGAGGAGGGATCTGGTTTTGGGGGGTAATTCTTCTGAAGACCCCATACTTCCCTGAAGAGGTCCCCAAAAAAATGAGAGGTGATCTGCTTGGCAAACGCGTCGTCTTTATTGCTGAGCACAGCCATTGAAATTTTATGATTTTTACATTTTTGTAGCAGAGGAAGGATGCCTTCATAGGGTACGGTCTCATCTAACTGATGCTTTTCGTAATACTCGGCAAAAATACCCAGTGCCAAATGCACTGTGGCAGAATCTCGGTTCTCTTCAGGTAACATTCTCTGAATCAGAACCTCAATCCCGTTTCCCACCATTTTTTTATACTCGTCCCTTTGGTGGGTGGGCAGACCCAATTTGGCCAGGGTATAGTTCCCTGCATTGGCAAGATCGAAAAGGGTGTTCAAAAGGGTGCCGTCCATATCAAATACTACAGTGGAAAACATGGAAAATCTCCTTTTCATCCAAAAGTACTATAATAAATTATACAAATAATAGAATCAAATAAAATATCTACAATATGGAGATACAAAAAGTAAAATAATAGCGATGATACGAAGTAATATACATAGTGGAAAATTGAGTATGATTTGAAAAATAAGGAAATAGAGAGATAACACACCATTTAATAAATATTTATTAAATATTTATGTGGGAAAACACAGCAAAGGATCAGAGGCAAACAGAAATGGAAAAGAACATATCCATTTTCGTTTTATTTGAGTAGTAGGCAAGGCAAAATGAGCAGAAAAGAACTATAAGTAAAACCAAAGGAAGAGAACAGAGAAGCAAAAGAGAACAAGAATGGGGTTAGTCAAATAATCAAAATAAAATTTTAAAAATACAATAATAATAATAGTCTTGTAAAAATTAGGATAGATACAACAGGCAAAAATAAACTTTTACTATTGAGAGACACAAAGAAATCCTATCTTTGAATGTAAAAGAGCTGTAATAACATATCTTCCCATAAAATCAACGTAATATTGAATGATGATGGCATATCACGTATATATTATATGCGTTGGAACGATTATACTGATTTCGATCATTATTTATTGGGTTTTTCTTGTATTACTTGAGTAAAAAGTGGAGAATAGAAAATAGGTGCAGCGGGAAGAAAAGAAAAAAGTCAGGGGAGCAGATAGCGGTGCACTTTAACAATTTCAAAGAACAAACAAAAAGGTCAATTTAAGCAAAGAGTGAATACTAGAGAAGCTCCACGTAAAGCGAGTAAAGACAAGAAAACAGGTCAATATGTAAATATGACGCGTGAGCCCAGAAGAATAGGAGGAGAATAATGCCAGATAGAGTCATATTTCATTGCGATTGTAATAATTATTTTGCGTCGGTTGAGCTTTTGCACAGACCTGACCTAAAAGAGCAAGCAATTGCCGTATGCGGCGATGTGGACCAAAGGCATGGCATTATACTTGCAAAAAATGAAGTCGCAAAAGGGTATGGTGTGAAAACAGCCGAAACCGTGTGGCAGGCCAAGAGGAAATGCCCCGATCTTATTTTATTGCCTCCCCATAGAGAAGAGTACAGAAAGTACTCAAACATTATTAACAATATATATTCTGAATATACAGACAGAGTTGAACCTTTTGGTATAGATGAGAGCTGGTTAGATATGAGTGGCTCATGGCATTTATTTGGCAAGTCGCCCAAAGAGGTGGCGAATGCGATTCGTATAAGAGTGCGGGAGACAACAGGACTTACTTTGTCTGTAGGTGTAAGTTATAACAAGATAATTGCAAAAATGGGATCGGATTATAATAAACCAGACAAGACGACCGTAATCATGCAAGAGGATGTGGAGAGAATGCTCTGGTCTTTGCCGGTCACTGCTCTGCTCTTCGTAGGGGGTAGAGCGAAGGAGGTTTTAGGAGAGATAGGTGTTAAAACCATAGGAGACCTGGCTCGTGCCGATGCAGGATTGCTTAAACAACTGCTGGGGAAGCATGGCCTGCAATTGCAGCAGTATGCCCTTCAAAACAGACGACCTGCCCCTTTTTGAAGACAGCCTGCGCTACTTTTCCATGTGTGGCTTCGCCCTGCAGTGGGAGAGCCGAAACCTGCACCTCGAGGAACCCTCCTGGAATATTCGCACCGAACACGAAACCATGTTCAGCGAACGGGGCAAGCCGATCCTGGCCTGTATTGTAAAAAAATGCCCTGCAAACCTGGATGAAAAGCATCTTTCCAGATTGAAAGATATATGAAATAACAGGAAATAACATGCAAATGTCTAAGATTCCCTTGTTTTGGTAAAAGCATGCCGTTATAATGTAATTGCATACTTCTGCTATACATAGGGAAAGAAGGGTCTTGCATGATTGAAAAATTGTACACGGTGGAAGAGGTCGCCGAACTCGCATCCGTTACCGGGCGCACCATCCGCAACTACCTGAAAAGCGGGCGTCTTGTCGGCCGGAAGATCGGCGGGCAGTGGCGTTTTCCAGAAAATGAGGTGCAGCGCCTGCTCACCGGCGCCGACACCGCCGACCCCGAGCCGGAGGAGGACGACGACAGCCCGCAGGACGGGCCTGTTTTCACGCTGCAGGAGGAAGAA
>JAJDHT010000004.1 GCA_030266325.1 Ruminococcaceae bacterium OttesenSCG-928-I18 | reverse complement strand
AAGAGAAAACCCCTGAAACGCTGATGTTTCAGGGGTTTGTGGCGGAGAAGGTGGGATTCGAACCCACGTGGGGTTGCCCCCAACTGCATTTCGAGTGTTCTTCATAATGTGGAATATAGTATAATTTAGTGTAAAATGCAATAGCTTGGGGAGGGCCGAAAACCTTGAGAAATCAAGGTTTTCGGCCCTCTTTTTTGTTTTTCCCTACTGTCCGTGCGGGTTAGCGGAAAAGTGGAATTTGGGAAGATTTCTGGAATGTTGGGCGTACATCGGGCGTACATCAAAGCCGCAGGGAGCAATATTTTGGTGCTGCACCCTTGGAAAATGGGCGTACATCAGCACTGTTTTTTTCAAAGCATCACCTACTATTGACGAAATTCAGACCCGGAGGATGCTATGAAAAAGTATGAGGAACTAAGAAAGCAATACCCCGAATATATCAGCAAGATACAGCTTTATCAGATTTGCGGCATTAGCCCGCTTAGTGCGACCTATTTGCTGCAAAATGGAATTATCCCGTGCATTGACACTGGCAAGAGAACATGGCGTTATCGCATTGCACTGGAAGATGTTATCACATATCTGAAAAAGCGCGAGAAAACTGGAAGCATGATACCTCGTGGAGCAGTCAGCTCCCGCCGCAACTATCAGAATGGCCCGCGTGTTTCGTTTTCAAACCTGATAGCACAGGGCGGCGAGCAGGAAATTGCAGAATATTTTAGCTTCATCTACGCCGATTGCCCCGACATTCTCACAAAGGGTGATGTGGCTGATATGACAGGATTAAGCACCAAAACCATTTTGCTGTTTCTCAAAGATGGGGAGTTGAAGTCAATAGTGCGTTACCCGCACTATGTTATCCCCAAAGCGTATCTGCTGGAGTTTGTAAGTACCCGAAGATACATTGATTGCAAAAGCAATTCAGAGGTTTTCAAAAAGATTTTAGGAGGTTTTGAACTGTGGAAAACTGCAAAATAATCGCTGTTGCCAATCAAAAGGGCGGTACAGGCAAAACTACGACGGCCAGCAACATGGGAAATGCGCTGGCCCATGAGGGAAAGCAGGTGCTTCTCGTTGACTTTGACCCACAGGCCAATTTGTCCATGAGCTTTGGCATTGAGCGCCCTGACGAGCTGCCCATATCCATGCACAATGTTTTATCCTTGGTGATGGACGGCGAACCCCTGCCGGACGCTATGGAATATGTGCTGCATGGCGAACGGCTGGACATTATACCCAGCAATATCAATTTGTCGCTCACGGAAATCAACCTGCGGGATGAAATGGGCGGTGAACGCACATTGTCTGACCTGCTGGAGCCGCTTCGGGCTGATTACGATTATATCGTGATAGACACAAATCCTTACTTGGGATTGCTTACGATAAATGCGTTGGCGGCTTGTGATAGCGTGATTATCCCTGTCAGCCCTCAACTGTGGTCAGCTACTGGCTTGACTGACCTGATGCAAACCATCTTCAAGGTGAAGCGGAAAATTAACCCGCGCATATCGGTTGACGGCATCCTACTTACGATGTGTGACGAGCGTACCAATCTTTTCAAGGACGCGAAGCGGCTGCTGGATGATTTCTGCGGGGATAGAGTGAAAATCTTTGATACCCATATTCCCAGCACTGTCAAGGTTGGCGAAGCGAATTATTCCAGCCGGTGCATCATGGATTACGACGTGAAAAGTAAAGCCGCTCTCGCCTACATGGATTTCGCAAAGGAGGTCATCACTCATGGCAACAGCAACTGATAAACAGCGACCCCGGCTCAAAAATCTTGATGACCTCTTTATGCTAAACCAAGATGCCATACCCCAGCCCAACGCGGAACTGCCCTCGCCAGCAACGAAACGCTTTCAAGCCGTCGTTGATTTGGACAGACTTATTCCCTTTGCGGGCCATCCGTTTCATCTATACGAAGGTGAGCGGCTTGACGATATGGTGGAAAGCATACGCAGCAACGGTGTCCTCGTACCGATAATCGCACGGGAAAAGGGAAATCAGCTTGAAATTCTTGCCGGACACAACCGTGTCAACGCATCCCGGCTGGCAGGGATGACCGCCGTCCCTGCCATTCTTCTAAAAGATGTGTCCGATGAAGAAGCGTGGATATACGTTGTTGAAACCAACCTTATGCAGCGTTCCTTTGCAGATATGGCCCATTCGGAGAAAGCAGCGGTAATTAGTGTGCAGCATTCCAAGATGTTCTCTCAAGGCAAACGAAACGATATTTTAGCGGAACTTAAAGCCCTCGAAAACCCGCATGAAACCGGGGGAAACGGAACTTTTCGCCAAGTTGGCGAGAAGTCACATTCGGATGAAAAGGTGGGTACACTTTATGGCCTTTCCAGCCGGGTGGTGTCTCGGTATATTCGTATTCATCAGTTGATACCTGAACTAAAAACGATGCTCGATGCAGGAATGATCTCCTTTGTTCCAGCCGTCACTCTCTCATTTCTGAAAGAGCAGGAACAGGTGGATTTGGCAAAATGCGTGGAGCTAAACGGGTTTTCGGTTGATATGAAAAAGGCCGACGTTCTCCGCGACTATTCCGGCAAAGGCAAGCTGGATGATGATAGGATTTACCTAATTCTCAATGGTGAGTTAGGCCAGAAGCAAAAGCCGAACCGCACTCCCGTGGTTAAAGTGAATAAGGCGGTCTACGCAAGATACTTCCGGCCCAATCAACCGGCCAAAGAGATACAGGACATTGTAGAAAAAGCGTTGGAGTTGTATTTTGACAAACCTGAATAGTACCATTGTATTTTGAAACGCCAGTAGTGCCTAAACATCGACTACTGGCGTTCTCATTGTTTCAATGCGAAACTGAGGAAAGAATATTACAGCAATTCCGATGGCAATGTCCTTGATGTCGGTTTGATTCGGGTAATTCTATAAAAGGCCTTCTCTTGGTCTTCATCGAAGCCCTGAATCAGTCCATTGTCTTGAAACGCTGTTAATAGCTTATTGTTTGTGGCATTGACTTCAAACTTAGGTCTGCTTCTTGGTTCAAATATTTTGTTGTATTCGAGCAATCCCAGCGTAGTAAGAGTTGCAGTACAAGCATCCTCATCGAAATCCTGCAATGCCGCCACAAACAAGTCAATCTTTTGGGCATCGGTTATTTGCGACGAGCCAAAGAGCGTATCCAGTAAAGCACGCGACACTTTATCGGGAGCTGAGGTAACCACTGTAATATTTTGTGACGCATTGTTTAAAATATTGGATTGAATTTCAGCGGGCCAACTATCGTAGGTGCTAAATAGGTGCGGAAGGTCATCAGAATCCAAATTGTTTTCAAGGATATGCTTGCATACAATGACAGTGTAATTTTTGTCTATGATAGAAATGGGGGCGGTGCTATAGCCTAAGAGGTTGATTTTTATTGCATCATCAATATCCCAAGTCAATGCTTCCATAGCTTCATCAAAGTCAAATAGCTCGGAAGTTAATATATCTGCATATTCGTCAATGTTATGTTCTATATAGTGCATGGTTTGCCTTGGGTAGTTATCACGAATAAACTGCAAACTATCTGCTGTCATTGATATAATGCTTTGGTCAATTAGTATTAGCACCTTATCGTCAGAAATTCCTTGGACAGCAAAATTGTCATAGGTAAAACCGAACGAAGTCACTATTTCTTTGTATTTATCGTCGGAAAGTTCATTACATATAACAGCACTATCAAATAGTTTCTCGGCAGTTTCTTTGTCATAATCATCACGAACAACTGAAAAATCCAGTGAGGATTCATCGCCATTAAGGAAGTCAACTAAAACGGAACCCATGGAACCATCACATTTCCAGTAATCCACCACATTTCTAATGGAATAGGCTGCTAAACGCTTATTGAGCAACTGTGGCCAAAGTTCCTTTTCCTTAATTGAAGCAAGAGAGGTAATAATAGTTATCAGACAGTTGATGTATTCTGTTTTTTGTTCAGCAGACACATCTTCGTTATTGAGAAGCTGTAAGGCATATATTTCGTCATCCCGTATTTCGCCATTGCAACTCGATACAACTACATCCATATATTGGCTTATGTTTTCATGGATGTGGGCCGCTAAAGGGGATTCGGGGTCGGCCATTACCACACTGTAATTGCGATGTTGTATCGCATCATCATCGTTAATAGAGTAGAATTTGCGCAGCATTAGTGAAATGTTCTCGAAGTTGATTTTATATAGGGCATTGCTGTATACAGCGACAAAAAGCTCATCGTTTGATTGCTCTGGCTCAATTCCACTAAATGACACGCCCAGTAAAATGAATCCATGTATCAACTTCTCTATGTCTGGCTCAGATATTTTCAAATAATCTGCGCTTTCCGAGATATAGTGTGTTAGAGCATCACTGACGTTGACCTTCTTGACCTCATCGTCGCTGGAATAATAAAGTGTGAATATAGAATAGAGACGTATTTGCGTATTACTCAAAACGGAATTTGTCAAGGCATAAGAAAAAAATTCTGGCCACTGCACATTCAAGTTTTTAATGTACGCCGGCCGTTCTCGTTCTGTATCAAAATAGGCCCCAATAAATTTAGTGTTTTTTGTTTGCTCCAGTTGTTGTAAAAACCTATCGACATAATCACTGTTTGATGGTGTTTGCAATAAGTATTCGAGCAAATCAAAATTCAGTATTTCCTCTTGGTCAAAATCGACAAGACGCAAGCGGGAAACAACCAACAATGGTTTTTTTAGTTGGTAGGTATATTCTTTCGCTTTTTTATCAGTTATACTGCGCAAAAAGGTTTTGTCAACACGACTTAAACTGTTTTCATAGAAATAGGTCATGTAATCAGCGTATGTCTCATCTATATAGCCATTGCGAATGAGAAATTTGAGCAGAGCGAAATAGTCGCTGCCCTTTATTTCGTTGTAATTGCTCTCATGGCCAATTTCATTTGTGGTTGTTACTCGGAAAATGTTATCAATGTTACTCCGCGATATTATGTCTTTTAATTGTTTACTACGAAGTTGTAAGGCTAGATTTTCGATATTATCAATTTCTTCCTCTATCGATGAACACCTATCGTTTAGTTTATTGTCCAATGCAAGTTTCCGCTTATTATATGTCTCTTGGTCTTCTTCCTTGAAAGGGCGTAATCTCCCATTATAATCTGTTCCTCTCTTATGGTTATAAATAAGTGTTAATTCTTCATTGGACAAAAGATGCTCGTTTTTCGCCAGCTCGATTTCCTCACGCTTTTGTGATATTTTCTGGTTGAGCTTTGAAATTTCATCTTGGATAAAAACATCTTTGCTTGCAAACAACGTATATACAAATCCTCTGTTTAATTGCAAATCGTTAAAGTCGCGTGGGAATAAGTTTTTATAGGTTATCATCGCAAGCATCTTATTACAATCCAGCTCGGTAGTATTCAGACGATAATAATAGATAACAAATTCATTATAAATGTTTTTAAGGATGCGCATTTCGTCAACGTAAAGGGAAAGACCTTGCAGAAAACTTTCTTCAAACAGGTCGAAAATGCCGCCTTTCTTGAAATGTGAAATGAATTGGTCATAAGAGTTTGAACTATCTACAACAGGAACGACAGGCACTATGTAATCGAAGAATTTTGTGCGGTCTTTATTGACGAAAATATCATCGCGTAGAAGATAGAAAAATCGTATAAGAGAACGGTTTTCTTTTTTAAGCTGTATATTGGCCAAAGTGTTTACTTCGCGTAGCCGCTCAAATATCCGATTGGCATTGAAACGGTCCATATCCTCAAATACAATAACATCGGCTTCAACACTTTCAAAGAGATACAAGACTTCATTGAGATACTTGTCAAAGTAAGATTCTTCACTTTCTTCAAATATCTCAATTTCGTTACCTTGAAAACTAACTTTTCTAAATACATTTCTGTTTTTCTGAGCTTTAATAAGCCAGAACAGAAATATATATAAAACGACTGCACACAACACTCCACTAACTATAAGCGCAATTCTATCTGTGGATATGCCCAATGCAGACTTAATCCAAATATCCGGTAACGAAGTGACAAATGCGCTCCATGCGTCAAATAAAAAAATATGCAACAACGAAAGTGCGAAAAGCATGATTAAAGTGACATTAAGAACGATTCGAGGAGTGCTACTTTTTTTCTTAACCTTGAAATTGGTTTGCGGTATCTTTTCAGCAGGAATTTGATGAATGAGTTGGTTAAGAATTTTGCCTTCCAAGATGGATTCTTTTACTTCATAAACCGTATCCGATTCATTTTTGTTTTGCTTTTGACTGTCTATTGAAGAATCATTGTCCTTGTTGTTGTCGGTATTTAGCTTGTGCTGGGTTTTATCTGGCTGTTCAAAGTGAGCTAGTGAAATATGAACAAACTTGCGTTCTGTATGCTTTTTCTTGTACGATGCCAGCACACTACTTTTGCCAGCACCGTATGCGCCCGAAATTGCAACATTGCGAATGTCGGGTGTGTCAAAGACAAAATCAAGAGCGTCTTCGTATAATGATAAATCCACATCATCAGTTGGAGTTAGCTTTTGAAACTCATATTTATTTTCGCTCATATACACTCTCCTTGCTTCACACCATCAAGCGATAAATGCCTTAGTCCAATATTTCCAGATACCGTCTCAGCCGTTCCTCTAAATATCCACCAACCAGCTCCACCATCGGCGCGGCGGACTTTTCTTTATAATAGCTGTCAAAGCAAGCATAATACCGTTTCCTGTCCGAGAACTTCACGTCAATCGGTGGGTAGCCTTGCTGCATCAACATGAGGTTAAGCATTAGCCGTCCAGTGCGACCATTCCTATCAATAAAAGGGTGGACACCCTCAAAATCCAAGTGAAACAAAGCGGCGTTCTCGATGGGATGGCGCTTTGTTTCTTTTTGTCTGGCAACAAGCTGTTCCATCTGTACCGGCACTAAATAAGGCTGTGGCGGCTCGTGATATGCGCCCATAATCGTGACGGGAATCCGGCGGTACACGCCCTTATCATCGGGCCTGTCCATGAGAACCAATGAATGAATATCTTTAATGACCTTTTCGGATATGGCAGTCTTATCCGTTATGAGCTGCTCTACGTACAAAAAGGCGTTTCGATGTCCAACCGCTTCCAAATGGTCTTTCAACGGTTTTTTATCTATCGTAACACCCTCCAAAACTAGTGCGGTTTCTCGAAGCGTGAGGGTATTACCTTCGATGGCATTGGAGTTGTAAGTGAACTCCACAAGAAATTCCTCTTGCAGTCGCTTAAGCTCTCCCTGTGTCAAGGGGCGGCGATTACCAAGCTCCGCTTTCAGCGCATCTACGCGGGCGAATAGCGTGGAATATTCCGATGGGATTATCTTTCCGCGCAAGCTACGCCCATCAGCGGGTTTTACCGTATCGGCAGGGATGCGATAAGAGCGTCCCACGCGCACCACACCGGGGATTTTGCCTTGCTCACATAGTAAACGGACACGCCGGTCTGAAAGACCCCATTGTTCCGCTGCTTGCTGTACGCTGATAGTTTCCACGATACCACCTCAATTCTTGCCTTATAGTATACATCGAATAAGGAATATTATCAAGAATAACCGCGACAAAAATATCGTATCATTCCGACACAAGGAACACCACTCAAATTTCAGGAAGGAGGTAAACACATGGCCCAGCCACCACCCTACGATTACTATTACGGAAAAGAAGCGGAGCAATATACTTTCTATCGTTTGCCGAAAGCATTGTTTACAGATAGCCGCTACAAGACCTTATCCGATGGTGCAAAAATCCTGTATGGCCTAATGCTTGACCGTATGGGGCTATCCATGAAAAATGGTTGGCTGGACGAACATAACCGGGTATTTATCTACTTTACGCTTGAGGACGTTACCGAGCAGATGAATTGCAAAAACGACAAAGGCGTGAAGCTGCTTGCCGAGCTTGATACCGTAAAGGGCGTTGGCCTGATTGAGCGTGTCAAACAAGGGCAGGGAAAACCCACAATAATCTACGTCCGCAAGTTCTTTGGGGATGCCGAAGTCTTGACTTCGGAAAAACCGAAGTCTGGACTTCCCGATTTGCCGAAGTCTGCACTTCGGGAAAGCCGTAATCTTGACTTCGGAAAAACCGACGCTAATAAGAACGAGATAAGCAATCCTGATTTTAATAAAAATAATCAGAGCCATACTGACTATCCTATCCAATCCTATCCTGAAAGAGAGAGCTACCCATCCGCAGCCAAAGGGCCGGATGGGATGGGAATGGATGGGATTCGAGCATATCGTGATTTGATTATGGAGAATATCGAATACGACATTTTGGTAGAGCGGTACGGGCATGAGCGCATGGACGAGGTTGTGGCCCTCATGGTTGATACCGTCACATCCAACCGCGAGTACATCCGCATATCCAGCGACGATTACGCGAAAGAGGTGGTAAAGAGCCGGTTCCTGAAAATAACGTCATCCCACATCGAGTACGTTTTTGATTGCATTGACCGCAACACAACCAAAGTCCGCAATGTCCGCAAGTATCTTCTTGCGGCCTTATACAATGCCCCGGCCACAATGGACACCTATTACCGGGCCGAGGTCAACCACGATTTATACGGAGGTGATTTTTAGAGTGCCAGAAGAAAAACGCATGATTGAGAATTACGAGGTCAAAACCGCCATCCACATCGGCGGCAAGGAAATCATCTTTGCCGAGGACACCAAAGCAGCCGAGCCGTTCTTAGCTTGTAACTGCACATGGGATAACCCCTTCGGCGTGGATGAATACACAAACGCCGTTGTCAGCGACGATTACATGGAGATTATGAACGAGTTTTTAGGCCGCGTGTCCGGCGAACTCCAACATATCGCAGATCAGCGGGCCGAGCGTGGCATATCCAACCAGCCCCTTACCGCCGACGATTGCATTAAGGACAGCCGCTATTCCGATTTCAAAGACCAGCTTGTTGTTATCCGGCCTGAAAACATGACGGCTTCCGCACGGACGGCAGATAACCAGCTTGTACTTGCCACCGGCGGCAACGGTTGCAACCCCGATGCCCGTGGCACAGCTGTATTTACGAAAAATCTCTTTACCGGCAAGGAAACCCGTTGGAATCGGCTTGACGTGGCCGGTATCATCCGGCCTGACCGTATGCCTGAATGGGCAAAGGAAAAGCTGGCCGCGCTGGGCAAAGACACGACAGAGAAGCCGTCCATCCGGGCGCAGCTTGCCGAGGGCAAAAAGGCTATCGCGCAGCAAACCGCCGCCCCCAAAGCCACCAGAGACAAGGGGCCGGAGCTATGAGGGATGCTTGATGCCAATTCCATTCTTTCGCTGTGAAAAATGCCGCCGAGAGTTTCCGAGCCGCCAAGAAGCTGAACAATGCGAAAGCGCCCATCTTATCCCCGTGTCCGCAGCAGTGAAAAACTATACAACCAAGCCTTCCCCCTATTCCGTTGAAATCATCTTTTCAAACGGCGAGAAACGCATTTACAGTGCTGAGGATTTAGGCGGGTAAAAAAACCGCCGCAATCAAAAGGAGTGCATGATAATGACAAACGATTTTTATGGTGAAGCAGTCGAAACATTGGAAATTCTTGTGAGCGACCTTGGCGCGGGCCTTGCAGCGTGGGGTGTTATCAATTTGCTGGAAAGCTATGATACCACTGAGAGTGACAAAATAGCCGAGGGCTACCGCAGCCGTCTGAATGAAATTGATTTGCGTTTACAGCGGCTTTTTGAGGACAAGGCAACAGGAAAGATTACCCCTGCACAATACAAGGAAATATGTGCGGTATACGACGCGGAACAGGATGAGCTTTGGATTGCCCTGCACCGTCTGGAGCGTGAAACCGAGGTGCGCAAGCAACAGGGTGTGGCACAGATTATGCAGGGCGCAAGATTTGCCGCCACAGCCCCCGCCTTTCGTGATACTGCCATGTTCCCCGATGCCGAGAACCTCAACTGCCAGTAGCCGCCGCAGCATCAACCAATAATCGGAAAGGAGCTGATGAAAACTGCAAGACCAAGTAAATGAAAAATCCGTCGTCCTTGTGATTAAGGGTGGCAAAATCACCGGCAAGGTGCTTGCCAAGGCCATTAGCCTACTGCTGAAACAGGGAAAAAAGCAGATAAATAAGGCGCAGGCCCCGAAAATCGGCAAAGGCAAGCAAAGCGTGAAAGACCTTGTGCGGCAGGGCGCGGGCGTGGCAAACATCGAAATCACGGATGCCAATATCGGCAGCTTTGAGCCTATCGCCAAAAAATACGGCATTGATTACGCCTTGAAAAAGGACACCACCGAGACACCACCGAAATGGCTGGTGTTTTTTAAGTCCAAGGATGCCGACGCACTCACCGCCGCGTTTAAGGAGTTTACGGCCAAGAATGTGCAGCGCAGTAAGTCCCCTGAAAAACCGTCGCTGATTACTGCGCTCAAACAGATGAAAGAGCTTGCGGCCAAGCTCGTCACCGACAAGGTGAAAAATAAGGACAGGGGGATGGAACTATGAACATCACCCCTGTTTTGAAAAAGTACGTTATGCCCAACCTGCCCTATCTCATGTTCCTATGGTTTTTCGCAAAGCTGGCCGAAGCATTCCGCATCGCCCCCGGTGTGGATTTCGGCGCGAAGCTGATGGGCAGCATCAGTATGCTGGGCGCGGTCATGACGCAGCCGCTTTCCGGCTTTGCGGCCCAAGACCTGCTTATCGGGCTTGTCGGTGCGGCGGTTATCCGCGCCGTTGTTTATTTCAGGGGCAAAAACGCCAAGAAATACCGCAAGGGTATTGAGTACGGTTCGGCCCGCTGGGGAACGCCGGAGGACATCAAGCCCTACATCGACCCCAAGTTTGATAAAAATGTCATTCTCACGCAGACCGAACGGCTAATGATGAACAGCCGTCCGTCCTCACCCAAGTACGCGAGGAACAAGAACGTCCTTGTTATTGGCGGCTCCGGCTCCGGCAAGACCCGCTTCTTTTTGAAACCCAACCTCATGCAAATGCACTCCAGCTACGTTGTCACCGACCCGAAAGGCACGGTACTGGTGGAGTGTGGGAAGATGCTGGAGCAGAATAAGTACAGGATAAAAGTGCTGAATACCATCAATTTCAACAAGAGTATGCACTACAATCCCTTTGTGTATTTGCGCAGCGAAAAGGACATTTTGAAGCTCGTTACGACTATTATCGCCAACACCAAAGGCGAGGGCGAAAAGAGCGCGGAAGATTTTTGGGTTAAGGCCGAAAAGTTGTACTACACCGCCCTTATCGGCTATATCTGGTACGAGGCCCGCGACGATGAAAAGAACTTCATCACGCTTTTGGAAATGATAAACGCTTCGGAAGCCCGTGAGGACGATGAAAATTTCAAAAACGCGGTTGACCTGCTTTTCGACAAGCTAGAAGAAAAAGACCCCGAACATTTCGCGCTGAAGCAGTACAAAAAATATAAGCTCGCCGCCGGAAAAACAGCAAAATCCATCCTGATTTCCTGCGGCGCAAGGCTGGCTCCCTTTGATATTAAAGAGCTTCGGGAGCTGATGCGCTACGATGAACTTGAACTCGACACGCTGGGCGACAGTAAAGCCGCCCTGTTTGTTATCATCAGCGACACCGATGATACCTTTAACTTCGTCGTAGCGATGATGTACACCCAGCTTTTCAATCTCCTGTGTGATAAGGCCGACGATGTTTACGGCGGCAGACTGCCCGTTCATGTGCGTTGTCTGCTGGATGAAATGGCGAACATCGGCCAGATTCCAAAGCTGGAAAAATTGATTGCCACCATACGAAGCCGCGAAATATCGGCTTGTATTGTTTTGCAAGCCCAATCGCAGCTCAAATCCATCTACAAGGATAACGCCGACACCATCGTCGGGAACTGCGATGCGACTTTGTTTTTGGGCGGTAAGGAAAAGTCCACGCTGAAAGAAATCTCGGAGGTTTTGGGAAAGGAGACGATAGACCTCTACAATACCAGCGTGACGAAAGGCCAATCCGAAAGCCACGGCCAGAACTTCCAAAAACTCGGAAAGGAGCTGATGAGCCAAGATGAACTGGCGGTGATGGACGGCGGCAAATGTATTCTGCAACTGCGCGGCGTAAGGCCGTTTTTATCAGAAAAATACGACATTACAAAACACCCGCAGTACAAGAACTTGTCCGACTTTGACAAGAAGAATACCTTTGACATCGAGAAGTTTTTGAGTACCCGCCTGAAACTCCGCGCCAATGACCAGTACGAAGTCTTTGAGGTTGACGCATCCGATGATGCAGAAACAGCCTGACCCCATCACCCTGAAAGGAGATGCTATGGTTCATCACCACAAGTTAATACAGCCACCCATTGTCTAAGGCCCTCCGTTTACGCACCATCAAAAAACGGAGGGCCTTTTTTATTTCCAGCCGGTTTGAGTAACCCACTCAACCGGCTTTTGTTTTGTCCAGCCGGAGCCGGAAGCGGCCCCGTTAAATACATCCAACAACAACCAATTTTAAGGAGGAAAACACTTTATGGAATTTTTCGCATCCGCAATCGACACTTTGAAAATCCTTGTAATCGCCCTCGGAGCCGGTCTTGGCGCATGGGGCGTGATTAACCTGCTGGAAGGATATGGAAATGACAATCCGGGGGCCAAATCACAGGGCATGAAACAGCTTATGGCGGGCGGCGGTATCGCGCTGGTGGGGCTTACCCTCATCCCTCTGCTTTCCGGCTTGTTCGCGTAAGCGCCTATGGGAAGCCTCGTTGATTTCATCACAGAATGGATAAGACAAGGCTTAATTGAAGCGATAACAGGCAAATTCTCCGGCATCTTTGAAAGCGTGAACGAGCAGGTGGGGGAAGTTGCTTCGCAAGTGGGACAGACGCCGCAGGGCTGGAACAGCGGCGTCTTTTCCATGATTCAAACCTTGTCCGAAACTGTGGTGCTCCCGATAGCCGGGATGATTCTAACCTTTGTCCTCTGTTACGAGCTAATCACCATGATAATCGAGAAAAACAACATGGCTGATTTCGACACATTCAACATCTTCAAGTGGATATTCAAGACCTTTGTGGCCGTGTATATCCTCTCCAACACCTTTACGATTGTCATGGGTATATTTGAACTGGCGCAAAACGTGGTGAACGGCAGCGCGGGCATCATATCGTCAAGCCTTGATGTGAACGCCGCCGACGTTGTATCAGACCTGCAAGGCCAGCTTGAAGCGATGGGCGTATTTGAACTGCTTGGCCTGTGGCTGGAAACCCATATCATCAGCCTGTGCATGAGCGCGTTGTCCATCTGCATTTTCATTATCGTTTTCGGAAGAATGATTGAAATATATTTGACCGTAAGCGTCGCCCCCATTCCTCTATCCACAATGGTAAACCGCGAATGGGGAACGATGGGCAACAACTACCTCAAAGCCCTGTTCGCGCTGGGCTTCCAAGGCTTCTTGATTATGATTTGCATTGCCATTTACAGCGTTCTGATACAGGGCATCGGTGCTGCCGACAGCGTTCACGGCGCGATATGGGGTGTGGCGGGATATACCGTTCTGCTTTGCTTCACCCTGTTTAAGACCGGCGGCTTATCAAAAAGCCTGTTCGGGGCGCACTAAGGGGGCGCGGCATGGACATACCGAAAGAAAACCGGCGCAAAAGCTACAACGCCGTGCTGCCCTCCGTTCCCCGGCGCAAAACCATCATACTGAATATCTTACAGGACTGCGGCGAAATGACCGCGCAGGAAGTGGCCGACGAGCTGCACCGGCGCGGTCATACGCCGTCTAACGAGCGCAATTTGGCCGCACCCCGCCTTACTGAACTGTGGGATGCCGGAAAAGTTGCGGTCATTGGCAAAAAAATGTGTGGCAAAACGGGGCGCAGCGTCACGGTTTGGGCCATGCGAAAGGAGTGAGAGAATTGCCATTTGTACCCGTACCGAAAGACCTTTCCAAAGTCAAAACAAAGGTTGCGCTGGGGCTTACCAAACGCCAGCTCATTTGCTTTTCCTGCGCCGCCGCCGTTGGCTTGCCCACCTATTTCCTTACCCGTGGAGCCATAGGCAACAGCGCAGCCCTGCTTCTGATGATAGGGCTGATGCTCCCCGCCTTTTTCATGGCAATGTACGAGAAAGACGGGCAACCGGCAGAAAAAGTGTTGCGCAACATCATCCGCGCACGGTACTGGCCGGGAATACGGCCCTACAAGACCGACAACTTTTATAAAAATCTGGACAAGGAGGTAACGACGTTTGCAAGTAAAAACCAAGCAGCAAAAGCAGCAGGAACAACGCCTGTCAGCCGAAAAAAGCAAGGTGAAACGCAATAAGGCCGACTTAAAGGCCACCCCCGGCAAGAAGCCGGATAAGCCGCCCGAAAAGAAAAAGGGCGGCTTTTTTGACCGGCTGCTTGCCAAGCTGTTCGGGCGAAAGGATAAGCCTGAAACGGCACAACAGAGCATACCTTACAGGACAATGCACAAGGACGGGGTTTGCCGCGTCAACGATAGGCTGTACAACAAGACCGTCGAATTTGATGATATTAACTATCAGTTGGCGCAGAACGAAGATAAGATGCAGATTTTTGAAAGCTATTGTGATTTCCTTAATTACTTTGATGCTTCAATCAGCATCCAGCTCAGGAGGACTATGTTGATGATGAAGATTAAACGGATACTTGTACTCGGCGCGGTCATGCTTTGCATGGCCGTTTACATTTTCCCCATGACGGCCTTTGCCGCCACGGACAACATTCCACCGACACTGGTGGCCACCCTGCTGGGCGACACCCTGCACATCGAAGCCAGCGACGAGGATTCCGGCGTGGAAGCTGTCTACATTGACGGCACCCGCGTCAATTCGCTGGTAAACGGCGCGGCATCCGTGCTTTTGAAAGACTATGCCGGGAACAGCCAGCAGGTGAGTATCTACGCGGTTGACGGCGCAGGAAACCGCTCGGAGACAGTGAAAATTGGCAATCCCTACTACCAAGCACCGGCTGCGCTGCCCACGCCCACCACCCCGGCAACTTCAACGCCGACACCGACTCCCAGTACACCCGCCCCGGCCACAAGCACCCCATCGGCCTCGACTTCTACCCATGCATCTTCTGCCACCGATTCCGGCAGCGAAGATAGCAGCTCCACCGAAAGCGCCATCGCCGAGGGCGATAATGTGTTCACGCCGGAGGGAACCGGCACAGTGGTAGACATTGCCACCGACGCGGACGGCAAGCTGTTTTACACCATCGTTACCCCTGCGGGTAATGTGTTTTACCTTGTGATTGACCTTGCGCGTACAGACGGGAATAACGTGTATTTCCTGAACGCCGTTACCGAAGACGACCTGATGGCCCTCGCGGAGACGGACGGAAGCACCACCGGCGGTACAACTGCCATCCCATCCCCGGAACCCGAACCCGCGCCCGACCCGGAGCCGGAACCAGACCCGGAACCAGAGCCAGAGCCGGAACCAGAAAAAGAGAGTGGCGGGGCGGGAACCATCTTCCTGATTATCCTTGCGGTGGCCGCAGTCGGCGGCGCAGGCTGGTATTTCAAGATTTATAAACCCAAGCAGAACGCCGCCCTTGATGAAGATGTCGAGGAAACCGACGAGGGCGAGGACGAAATCCAGTTTGAGGATGAATACCCGGATGAAGATGATTACGACGAACAGGAAGCCGAAACCTACCAATCCGGCGAGGACGGCGAAATCGAAGAATATTGACGCACTCAAATAAATTTCGAGAAAGGAAACAGATAACTTGAAAGAAAACATTATACGCGGCCGCAGCATGAAGAAATTGCTGGCCGTTTTTCTATGCGCTCTCTTTGTGCTTACCCTCTTTCCCGTCACAGCCTTTGCGTGGCCGGTGGATGGCAACCCCGCAAGCTCATGGTATGGGGACAGCATCATTGGCTCAGACGGCTCGGCGTATTACACACCTGCGCCGTGGTCATATATGCGATACAACAGTGACGGCACTGTAACCTACGGAACCCACAACGGCGGCGAAGCCTACCGGCATTTTGTGTTGGCAGATGCTTCCGGCGCTTCCCGGTGGGTATACTGCGTGGAGGGTGGTGTAAACTTCACCGATTCCAGCAGCGGTTACACATCGGGCAGCGGGTATATGTCGCTTCTGCCGTCCTCCGCGCAATACGGCATCAAGATTGCTTCGTTGTACGGCTGGCAACCGGGGACGGTGTTGCCTATCTCCGGCATCAGCGAGAACGATTGGTACATGGCAACACAAATTATCATTTGGGAGTATCAACAGCAGTTGCGAAGTGACCCCCACAGCCGCCACGATAATGGCAGCGTACCCGCCAACCAGTTCTATAACGTGATTGCTGGCCGTCCCGCCGAGAGTGCCTACAATTACATTTTGGGTAAAATCGCATCCCATTCCACGCTTCCGTCGTTTACCGCCAGCAGCGTAGGCAGCGCGCCGGAAATCGAACTCAAATGGGATACGGTAGACAAGGTGTACAGGTATACCATCACGGACACCAACAACCTGAACATTGACCTGCAAACCCTTTCGGGCCACCCCAACGTCACCATCACCCGCAGTGGGAACAGGTATACCATTACCAGCACAAAGATGATAATGGACGCGGTGACGTTCCAGTTCCGAAAGAATGTGCCGACAGCGGGCGGCATCCTTATATGGGGCAGACCCGGTTTTCAGACCATGATGACCGGCGCGGAAGACCCTGTTACATTCTACGCCCGTATCAAGACCGAAACCTACGGCTGGGCAAGGCTTATCAAGACTAGCGAGGACGGGATTGTTGAGGGCATCCGCTTCAACATTTCCGGCACCGATGTGCTGGGCCAAAGCGTCAACATGGACGTTACCACAGGGGCAAACGGGCGGGTGGATGCCAAGCTGCTACCCGGCACATATCTTGTAAAGGAATACCCCATTGACCGATATGTGACCCCCGCCAACCAGTACGTCACCATTGAAAGCGCCCAAGTTTCAGAGGTGCATTTTACCAATATCCTCAAAAAGTTCCGAGTGCAGCTTACCAAAACGGATGCTGACACTGGCATTGTGCAGGGCAACGCCACCCTCGCCGGTGCGCAGTACGGGCTTTACAAGGGCGGCGAGCTGGTAGACATCTACACCACCGACACAAACGGACAATTCTTAACCCGGTATTATGTATGCGGCACAGATTGGACGATTCGGGAATTGGTGCCAAGCACCGGCTACCTGCTTGATAACACGATACATCCCGTGGGCGCAGACCCGCGTCTCTACCAAGTAGAGCTGAACACCACCGAAAACCATGTTACGGAAAAGGTGATTTACGGCAATATCCGGCTTATCAAACACACGGACGATTGGGATGTGGATATGCCGGAGGACGAGCGCCCCGCCGAGGGTGAGGACGGCAATGTGGGCATTGTGGAACAGCCCGAAGCAGGCGCGGTATTTGAAATCTACCTGCGCAGCTCCGGCAGTTATGCCAATGCTAAGCCCTCCGAGCGTGATATTCTCACCACCGACGCGGAAGGCTTCGCTACGTCTAAAATGCTGCCCTACGGCTATTACACGGTGCATCAGGTATCGGCTGGCCCAGCCGGGGCAAACAAAGCGTTTATCCCCGACTTCACCGTGTTTATCTGCCACAACGAGTATACCTATTCCTACATCCTGAACAACGACACAATCACCGGGCGGCTGCGCGTGGAGAAGCACGATGTTGAAACCGGCCAAATTATCCCAATTTCCGGCACAGGCTTCCGAATCAAGGACTTGGACACCGGCGAATATGTGGCGCAGACGGTATGGTATCCGAACCCCATCACCATCGACATCTATTATACCTCGGACGAGGGTTGGCTGATGCTGCCTGATGTACTGCCCAAGAACACGAACGGGTACGAATTGTATGAGGTATATGCGCCCTATGGCTATGTGCTGGACGGTGCGCCTATTTTCTTTGCGGTTGACGGCAGCGAAGCCGTTGTGACGGTCACAAAGCAGAATATGCCACAGAAAGGCACCATTACTATCACAAAAACTGGCGAGGTTTTCGCCAGCGTGGAGGAAAATGATGGTTTTTATCAGGCTGTTTACGAAGTGATGGGCTTGCCGGGTGCGGTGTACGACCTCATTGCCGACGAGGATATTACCACCGGCGATGGCACCATACGTGTGCCGGAAGATACCGTGGTGGAAACCCTTACCACGGGCGGGGATGCCACGGCCACCAGCGGCCTGCTTTATCTTGGCCGCTACCGGCTGGAGGAACGACAAGCCCCCTACGGGATGGTGCTGAACCCCGAACCTGTGTATGTGGAGCTTACCTATGCCGGTCAGGACGTGGAAGTGACCCATGCCGAAACCGGCATTTATGACGAACGGCAAAAGGTGGAAATCGACCTTTTGAAGCACATGGAAATCGACGAGCTTTTCAGTATCGGGCTTGCCGACGAATATCAAAACGTGTCCTTTGGCCTGTACGCTGCCCACGACATCATGGCGCTGGACGGCAGCGTGATTCCCGCCGATGGGCTGATGGAGGTTGTTTCGATTGAGCCGGTGGAGGACGAGCAGGGCCGGTACACAGCGGCCTTTGCCTCCGACCTGCCGTTCGCGTCCTATTTTGTAAAGGAACGCACTACAAGCCGGGAGTATATCTTGAACGATATGCAATACCCCGTGGTTTTCGGCTATGCCGGTCAGGACGTTGCCGTTGTGGGCATAACGGTAAACGAGGGTGAGGATGTTAAAAATATCTTGCTACGCGGTGACATTGAGGGCGTTAAGCGTGGGGAGAACCCCGATGGCGGCGAAATCATCTGCTTGGCAGGTGCGCAGATTGGCCTATTCCACCCGGATGATGAAATCATGAACGAGGAAACCGCGCTGCTTACCACTGTTTCAGCAGAGGATGGCTCGTTCAGCTTCACGGATATTCCGTTTGGGCATTGGGTGGTAAAGGAATACGCCAGCCCCACGCTCTATACCGTCAGTGAGGAATACCATCATGTTTATGTTGGTGTTGATGGGCAGATTATCCGAAACCGCATGGACAACACCCTTATTCGCGGCAGCGTCCAGCTTATAAAGACCGAAGCCGTGGACGAACCCAGCCCCATTGACAGCGAAAGCGATAACCCATTCCTCCGGCGCTTACCCGGCGCGGTGTTCGAACTGTATGAGGACACCAACGCCAACGGGGAGTTTGACGAAGGCGATACCCTGATTGGCGAGTTGGAGGAAAGCGACACAGGATTCCACCAAGTGAGCGGACTGTTGGCATTGGGTTATTTCGTAAAAGAAACGGTTGCGCCCACGGGCTGCATCCTTGACGAAAACGCCTATTATTTTGAAATCACCGAGGACGGGCAAATGGTGGTGATTGAAAACGATGTGGAGGGCCGTGGCTTTGTGAACGAAGCCCTGCGCGGCAATCTGCGCATCGTAAAAGACTCCAGCGATGGACGCAAGGATGGTTTCGCGTTTGAGGTAAAAAGCACGGACGGTGCGTACAGCGAAACCTTTACCTCTGGCAGCACCGGCGTTATCGAGATAACGGGGTTGCGGATTGGTCGCTACACCGTGACCGAGGTTGCGAACAGGGCCAGCCGGGATTATATAATCCCCGATGCGGTCACCATTGAGATTTTGGCCAACGAAACCGCCATTGTGCAGTTTTTCAATGAAAAAAGCCCCGAACCCGAAGAACCTACCGCCCCGGTTACACCCGCAACGCCAACCACGCCCAGCACACCGGCCCAGCCCTCAAAACCTGTGCCGCAAACCAGTGACAGCAACATGATTTTTGTATGGTTGGCGGCTTTGGGTATCGCGGCCATCGGCAGCGTCGCTTCTATCGTACTGTGTGTGAAAGCCCGCAAAAGGAAAGGTGGGCGCGGCGTGTTGGCAGTTGTAGCCCTGCTGCTGTGTGCAGCCATGCTTGTGGGCAGCGGTGTGATGGTACTGCGCGAATTTGGGCAGTACGGCAAGAGCGCACAAACCTACGAAAAGCTGGCGGGGTATGTAAACGAAGCCGCGCTACAGCCGGAGGACACCGAGGGCGAAGCGGAGAATACCGCTTCGCGCCTTTTGCCCGCCGTTGATTTTGATGCGCTGTGGGAGTTGAATCCCGATATGCGGGCATGGATTGTTTGCGAAGATACGGCCATCAACTACCCTGTGGCACAGAGTGAGGACAACAGTTATTATCTCAAACGCCTGTTCGACGGCACGGTAAACAATTCCGGCTGCCTATTCGTGGATTATGAGAACGCAGGGGATTTCTCGGACAGGAACACCATTATCTACGGCCACAATATGCGGGATGGCTCCATGCTTTCTGAGCTTACCCAATATCAAGCGCAAGCATATTTCGATGAACACCCCGATATGCTGCTGGTAACGCCGGACGGCGGGTATGTGGTGGAGCTCTTTTCCGCATTCATCGTCAGCCCGGATGAATCCGGCTCTGATACATCACCGTGGCGGCTTGCATGGGAAACGGATGCCGACTATACCGAATGGCTCACCGCCATGCAGGGCCGGTCTGTGTTCCAAATTGATGCCGAGCTATCAAAGGCCGACAGGGTGCTTACCCTTTCCACCTGCATCAACAATGGCCGTGATAGATTTGTTGTGATGGGCCGGTTGGTGATTGTGGAGTAGACAGGCAACGAGTACACCAAAACGGCGCGGAGGTTTACAGCTTCCGCGCCGTTTCCTTATAAAAGGGTATGTGTACATTTATTTGCTCGGTGATTCTGCTTGTGGCTCAGAAATAGCAACCGACAGTTTATAGAATGCAATGATTACACTTGTATAATACTGCATCATCCAATCGTACCATATTTCCCTATTGTAATCTTTTAATTGCTTTTCCTTATTGTGTCGAATTGTCTTTTGCAACCTAAAAATGTAGCATTTGGCCACGAAAAAGTGTAGCACCCCTCAACACTGACAACGGATGTTCCAAAGAACAGGTTGTAGGTGGCCCCACATGGCAGATGGCCATGGCCATCTGCCATGTGGGGCGGGGCGAAGAGTAAAATGAGGTCGGATATTCTGGCCACACGAAGTGGGGCGTTTGGCCAGCAAAAGTGTAGCAGTTGGCCACCATGGGTGCAGCGTTTGGCCACGAAAAAGTGTAGCACCTGGCCATCTGTGAAAACCAATCAGTACCAATCCGCGGTGGCAAGGTCGGGCACCGTCCGCATGGCCGTGATATAGTCCATCGAATGGCCGCCATCATCGTACAAATACCAAGGGTTGCAGTAGACGCTGTTCCCGGACTTGACCCATTCAAGGACTTCCCTGCGCTCGTCCGGCGTAACATCCGCATCCAGCAGATATTTGTTTGCCTCATGCCGCAGGTAATCCTCCAGCCGATTCACATCATTCTGTGTCATTGTGCTTCACCACCCTTCTTCTGGCGTCTCATGGATTCTTCCAGACGGTGGCCGGGGCCGGAGAACACAAGAATATGGCTGTGGTGAACCAAGCGGTCTATCATGGCGGCGGTGAGCTTGTCGTTGCCAAATACGGTGTTCCACTGGCTGAACTCCAGGTTGGATGTGATGATGAGACTTTTTTGCTCATAGCATTCGGACACGATCTGGAACAGCAGCTCGCTGGCCTCTTTGTGGAGCGTGATGTAGCCGATCTCATCCAGAACAAGCAGTTCCACCCGCCGCAGGGAGGCCATGAAGCTGTTCAGCGTGCCACGTTGGTGCTTCTCTTGCAGTATATTGGCCAGCCCCGTTGCGGTGTAGAACCGGACAGGCCGCCCTTTTTCACAAAGGTTCAGGGCGATGGCGGTGGCAAGGTGTGTTTTCCCGGTGCCACAATTCCCCATCAGAACAAGGTTTTCGTGGTGCCCGACAAAGGCGGCGTTTTCAATTTCCTCCCGCGTGATGGATGGCGGAATCTCTATGCCGGGCTTCCAAATGAAGTCGTCCAGCGTTTTAATGACCCGGAAGCCAGCCTGCTTCACCATCCGCGCCATGCGGTTGGCCTCACGTTCCCGCACCTCAATGTCCAGCAGCTCCTGCATATACTGCTCGACGTTCTGATAGACAACGCTGCGCCATTCTTTTGCCATGCCGCCCAATTTCAGTGTCCGCATCGTCGCTTCAATGCTGGGCAGGCTTTCCGCTTTTGTGAAGTTCATTTCGCCACACCCCCTGTCAGGCCGTCATAGACGGTCAGGTCAGGCCGGTAGTTCAAAAGCGGCGGTTCTGTCGCAAGCTGTAGCGGCGCGGGATTGTTTTCAGGCTTCGAGATGAAAAGGTAGCATTGGCGCAGGCTGTCGCTGTCCATACGCCCATATTCCCCGGCCAGCTCCAGCACATCGTCACTCAGGGCCTCATTGCCATCGCTGACAATTTCGGAAAGCAGCATCAGCGCCGACTTCCGCTCCCTGCCATGCGTGGATTTCAAATGCTTCTGCCATAGCTGGGGCATCTGGTGAAAAAACTCGGTGTGCTCGGTCGCTCCCGGTTTTTTGACGAGGGTAGGAAGATACACCCTCCAATCGTAGACTTTCTCGTCCCGCGTGTAACTGCGCCGGAATGTTTTCAGCAGGCTGTGGTCATGGAACACCTCTATCTTGTCAAAATAGATTTTTGCCTGCACCATCTTGCCATACAATTCCGGGGAGAGACTGTATTTGGCTGTGTCTACTTTGATGAAGCCGTCCTTGTTCACCGACAGGGCATCGTACCGGAACACATCGTACTCATACTCCGGCAACGCCAGCAACACCCGCTTGTCCTCTTCCCAAAGTTCTTTAAGGGGGATGCCGTGCTGGTAATGCTCACGCTCATGGTCGTCATCGCATAGCCGGAGCAGCCCTTCGTTAAACGCATCAAAATCCGTGATGGTCGGAACGGGAACGAGCATGTTCCGGCGGGTGTAGCCAACCTTGTTCTCCACGCTGCCTTTTTCGTTACCCTTGTTGGGGTTGCAAAATTCAGCGGCGAAACGGTAGTGAAGCATGAAACGGTGGAACCCATCGGACAGAACCCGCTCCGTACCTTTCAGAACCTGCGCCACGGCAGTTGTCATGTTGTCGCACCGCACACAGATCGGAACGCCACCAATGTGGTGGAAAATGCGTTTCAGCCCTTCCAGCAGGCATTCCTGATTCTCTGAGGGAAACACCTGCATCCACCCTGTGTTGGCATGGGGGAAGGCAACAATGAGCGCATGGCCTGTGTGGCCGACTCCAAGTTCGTCGTAATACTTGAAATCGCCAAAATCCACCTGCGCATGCCCCGCCGGATGGGCCAGAGGAACATAGCTTTCCCGGAACTGTTTCATCGATTCTTTCTTGTAGTGGTAGTACCGCTTCACGCTGTTGTAGCTGCCCGTATAGCCACATTCGTTTTGCAGGCGTTTGAACACTTTTGTGATGGTGTGCCGCTGCTTTCTCGGTTCCCGCTCGTCCTGTTCCAGCCACTCGTCCACGATTTTGATGTAGTCACCCATGGCCAAAAACTCCCGCCGTGAAGCTGTCGGGGTCGCTGGCTGGTTCCAATTGTCCTGGTACGCATATTTCTGTACTGTGTCAAAGTGGTGTTGGGTTCGCTCTGCTATTTGCCGCAAAGATAACCCTTCGTTCTCGTACAGGTCTTTGATATACTGGGCTTGTGCCATTCTCAACACCTCTCTTGATGCGCCTCCTTTGCGTGTTTTTCGACGTTACACAAAGGATAGCATGCGTGGGGTCAGTGTTGAGAATGGCTCCTTTCTTGCTTTGGCCAGGTGCTACACTTTTGCTGGCCAAACGCTACACTTTTAAGATAGCAAAAACAGTCGAATGTTGCAGTTGTTAACCGTGTCGAAAATCAATCTGTCGTGTTTGTTTTTGTTGATTTGATATTCTTGGTTCAGTATATCTTGGAGTCTTTTTCTCTCAAGTTCAAGAATATCAGCGAGAATATTGATGGCTTTCTTTTTTTCTTCCATGTTAGATTCAAAGCGGTAATACATCTTTGTTGCTGTTGTCAGTTGTGTAAGTACCGTGTCGGGTATGTCAGCACCATCATAAGAAAGCTGATTCCTCAAAGATTCATTAGGTATCAGCATAATAAAACCGTTTGTAGGCTCAAGGTAATATCCCTCTCCGTAAAAGCGAAGCACATTATTGATATGCTCTACAAATTCGGTTCGTGGAGCTTCGTTTTCCAACTCCAGAGTTTCAAAGTCGAACAATGCGATATGGTCATACAGAATCTCAATAACAGAAAATAAGGTTTCTTCAGAATATTTCTCATAACAATCGGGTATTGGCCAAACATGGTTATTATTAAGTTTCGTAAAGAAGAAAATCTCTGGCGAGGGTGCCAAAGTTGGGGGCAATACTTGGGTTCTATCATCATATCCGTGTTCACGCCAAATGCCACTAAAGGCACTCTCAAAGCATCCTTGGTGGAGGAAATAAACATATATTCCAAAAAAGTATTCTCTCAACTCTTTCAGTTTGAGCGTAGGCGCTTCCGCCAATAAACCAGTTCTCTCAGAATAATATTGTTTCATGCCATCACTTCCTTTATCACATTCATTTTAATTATACATCTGCCTAATGCACAAAACAACATAGAAAACGGAGGACGTATATTGTCTCAACATAAGCTAGTCATAGCAGAAAAACCAAGCGTGGCTGCGGCCATTGCAAAGGCGCTGGGCATTACCGAGCGAAAGGACGGCTACCTGCAAGGGGGCGGCTATATCATAAGTTGGTGTATCGGCCATCTTGTCGGCCTTGCCAATGCCGCCGCATACGATGAAAAATACGCCAAATGGCGGCATGATGATTTGCCGATTATGCCGGAGGAATGGAAGCTCGTCACCGGCAGGGATAAGGCCAAGCAATTCGATATTCTAAAAACCCTGATGCACGACAAGGACGTTACAAGCCTTGTGTGTGCCACCGACGCGGGGCGCGAGGGCGAGCTTATTTTCCGTCTTGTTTACGAGCAGGCCGGTTGCACCAAACCCTTTGAGCGGCTGTGGATTTCCAGCATGGAGGACGCGGCAATCCGTAGCGGCTTTATGAACCTGAAAGACGGCGGCGAGTATGACAACCTATACGCTTCCGCGCTGTGCAGGGCAAAGGCCGATTGGCTTGTGGGCATCAACGCGACGCGCTTGTTCACCACCATATATAACCATAAGCTGAACGTGGGCCGCGTTCAATCGCCCACCCTCGCCATGCTGGTGGAGCGCGACGCGCAGATAAAAGGTTTTCAGAAAGAAAAATACTATCATGCCCGTATCGGTTGCGGCGGTTTTGAAGCGGCCAGCGACAGGATAAATGACAAGGAAGATGCGGAGTTGGCACAGGATGTATGTAATGGGCGTCCGGCTGCGGTGGTTTCGGTGGACGAGGAGCATAAGACGGTCAACCCGCCAAGGCTGTACGACCTCACCACCTTGCAGCGCGAAGCTAACCGGCTCTATGGTTACACCGCCCAGCAGACCCTTGACCTTGTGCAAACGCTCTATGAAAAAAAGCTATGCACCTACCCCCGAACCGACAGCCAATACCTGACCGGCGACATGGAGGACACAGCGCGGCGCGTAATGGCCACTGTTATTGCCAAGATGGATTTTGCAGCGGGGGTTGATTTCACGCCTGACATCGGGCGCGTTATCAATAATGCCAAAGTCACCGACCACCATGCGGTCATTCCCACGGTAGAACTGGAAAAAACAGACCTCGCCGCCCTGCCGGGAACCGAGCGTGAAATTCTCTCCCTCATTTCCTTTAAGCTGTTGTGCGCTGTGGCCGAACCGCACATATTTGAATCCGTGACCGCCACCCTTGAATGTGGCGGTTATTCTTTTACGGCAAAGGGGAAAAGTGTTCTGGCTGGCGGCTGGAAAGCCATTGAACACCGATTCAAGCGCATGACGAAAACCGAGAAAGAGGACACGGACACAGCCGAGGATGCTATCCTGCCACCCCTTTCCGATGGGCAGACATTTGAAAATGTGGCGGCTTCCGTCACCGAGCATACCACCACGCCGCCCAAAGCGTATACCGAAGATACGCTGTTGTCTGCTATGGAATCGGCGGGCAGCGATGAAGTGGAGCTTGCGCAAGACGCTGAAAAGAAAGGGTTAGGCACACCGGCCACCCGTGCGTCCATCATTGAAAAGCTGGTATCTTCCGGCTTTGCCGAGCGCAAGAAGAAACAGCTTTTGCCCACGGAAAACGGCATCAAGCTCATTACCGTGCTGCCCGATGCGGTCAAGTCCGCAAAGCTCACCGCCGAATGGGAAAACGCCTTGACCCTCATCGCCAAAGGGCAGCTTTCCCCGGATGATTTTATGAACGATATTGCCAGTTTGGTAAAGGGCCTGTGCATCACCTATTATCGTGCCGATGATGATAAAAAAGACTTGTTCGGACAGGCGCAGGAAAAGGAAATCATCGGCCTTTGTCCTCGCTGTGGCAATCCTGTGGTGGAGGGAAAGAAGAATTTTTACTGCCAAAATAGGGATTGCCAATTCGCCATGTGGAAAGATGACCGCTTTTTTGTTTCAAAAAAGAAAAATCTAAAGAAGAACATAGCCGCCGCATTGCTGAAAGATGGTAAAATCACTGTAAAAGGGCTGTATTCTGAAAAGAGTGGCAAGACCTACGATGCCACCGTTCTGCTGGCCGATACCGGCGACAAATACGTCAACTACCGTTTGGAGTTTGGGAAATAGTCACTTAGCAAGCATAGGAAGTGTATTGACACTTCCGTATTTTCACCCGAAGCGGCTCCCGCCGTTCTGGATGAAAATCGCTTGATGGGGACACCCCATACCCCGGTAAAACCTATAAAACTGAAAAGGAGCTGAATACGATTGAGCATAATGGACGCTCAACTGGAAAGCGGTAAAAACAGCACTTGGCTTTCGCTCCCGGCCACCGCCGAGCAGCTTAACAAGGCCCTGCTGGATATAAACGCCCTTGACAAAGACTACGCGATTACCGATTGCCGCACATCGTTGAACTTACCGATTGAACAGGCGGTTATCGGCAGCGATATTAACATGGCGAACTACCTTGCGGCCCGCCTTGCCGAGCTGCCGCAGGTGCAGCTTGATAAGATGGCGGCGGTTATGGAAACGCCGGATGCCCTCGCCAACATCGAGCAGATGATTGACTTTACTTACAATACCGATTTCTTTTTGCTGATACCCGATGTCAGCAACACCGAGGACTTGGCGCGGTATTACATCTTTGAATCCGGCATGGTGGAAATGCCCAGCCAGTGGAAAGATGCTATCGACCTCTATGCCTTTGGCACGAATTTGGAAGAACAAGAAAAGGGGCTGTATACGCAAAAAGGCTACCTGCTTCCCTCCGGCGACCAATGGCGGGAGGTTGTGGAAAAGACCAACATTGTTCCACCTGAATACCGCATTGACAACTACCTGAAAAATGCCGAGATTTCTACCGAGCAAAACTACAATCAGATTGATGGGATTATTAACAATGAGGGGCAGGGCCGCGCCGACCTCACCGATGGGCAGACCCATGAGGAAATCATGGAGCTTGCGCCGGAGACGCTGCAAAAATCGGAAAAGCCGTCGATATTGGGCCAGCTCAAAAAAGCGCAAGAGAGCATCGCCAAGCCCGATAAGACCGGCGAGAAAAAGCCGCCCGACCTTGATTTATAATCTCCCCCCAAAGGAAAAGCGCCGTTTGCATTTGCAGCGGCGCTTTTTCTTCCCATTGGTGTTTGAAGGTTTGGGCCTGTTGACAAAAGTATATTCAAGATTGACCCGTTTCACTTTCGGCTTTTTTTACCGCGATATACCCGCTTGTCATTTTTGTACCTACCACATTTCCGCAGTACGGGCAAGCAATATCCTCTTTATCTTTTCCGCCCGGCCATCTGTCGCCCTCATTGCTCCATGAAAAGCTGTGATTGCATTTTGGGCATACTTCTTTGTTTTCGTTGTTCATAATGTGAATCTCACTCCCTTTGGTGCTTGATAGGTCATTATTCTAATGAAATGTAAAATTGCCGTTGATTTATTTGGCTTCCTGTTCTTTTTCTTTAAGCCGCTTCATCACACGATTGTATTTATCAAGCGGACGCAAATCAACCTTTACCCGGCCCTCCGGCGTGGAAACGCCGTACTCCGCAAGGTTGCTCATGCGGCGGCGGTTCAGTATCATTTGCTTTGTTTCCTCTTGTTGCAGCGCATCCGCTTCCGCATCTTTGGCAGGGATGAAGATAACATTATTGTCGCACTTCGGCTTTTCGGGCGGCTGTGCTTCTCCCGCGAGAATGGCTAAGAACTGTTCTTCGGTGAGAATGGACAGTAGCCCATGCCGCTCCAGCTCCAAAGCCTTTTGGTATTTTTGCGTCTTTTCAGCAGTAGGAAATGCCACAGCATAGTTTGTGAATGTGCCAACCCGCTTGTCAAAGATTCCGCCGACTTCGGCCAGCGCATCACGCGCCGATTGCAATGTGCAGTTCCCCGGATTGCCAATGAAAACTACGATTTTATCTTTGAATGGATGTTCCATAAAATGAACCCCTGCCCGTCTCTTTAAGATATAAACAGTATACCATTCCCAAGCACCCCAAAACAACATGATTTGCGCCGTTTGCCTTGTGCAGCGGCGTATTTATTTTCAAAAGAAAATGAAAGGAGCCGCCTATGGCAGACAACAACAAAATCCGCGAGGAAGTAAAGGCCCTGACCGAACGGCTGGAAACCGGCATACAGGATTTATACTCCAGTGATAGGTATGCCGCCTATCTTGATACCCTTGCCCGTTTTCACAATTACAGCACCCGAAATACCATGCTGATTCATCTTCAAATGCCGGACGCAACCCAAGTGGCCGGTTTTAACAAATGGAAGAATGAGTTTGAGCGTCATGTGATGAAAGGGCAAAAAGGGATTCGCATTTTTGCGCCATCTCCCTACATTATCAAACAGGAAATGGAAAAGCTCGACCCTGAGACGCAGGCCCCCATGCTGGATAAGGACGGCAAGCCCGTTGTTGAGGAAGTGGACGTTACCATTCCATCCTTTAAGCCCGTGTCAGTTTTCGACGTGTCGCAGACTGATGGAAAACCATTGCCCACACTTTCCGAGGATTTGACCGGCGACGTGCAGCAATATGAAGCATTTTTAGATGCGCTGCGCGATGTATCGGTTATGCCCATCGGCTTTGAGCCGCTTTCCCCGGACACTGACGGCGAGTGCCGTTTTGACAGCCGCAGCATTGCTATCCGCGAGGGCATGAGCGAAGTGCAGACCGTTTCCGCAATTCTGCATGAAATGACCCATGCCGAGATACATGATTACAACCTGCAACTGGAACAGCAGGAGCAGACGGCAATGGCTGACCCAGCCGAACAGGGGGCGCCAGATGCAGCACCAAAGCCGCGCCCCCGCCGCGCCGAGGAAGTGGAAGCCGAGAGCGTTTCCTATGTTGTGTGCCAGCACTACGGCATCGAAACCGGCGATAACAGCTTTGGCTATGTGGCGGCGTGGAGCAAGGGCAAAGAGTTGGACGAGCTGAAAGCATCCCTTGACATTATCCGCAAAACGGCGGCTTCCATGATTGAGCGCATTGACGGCAGGTTTGCCGAGATATGCAAGGAGCGCGACATTGACTTATCCCCTGTACAGGATGCGCCGGAACAGGCCGATATTGCCACGCCGGAACTGGAAAAACCCGTGCCAGCCACCGAGGATAGCCGGGATGAACAACCGCTGGAAGAAAAAATAGAGCTGGAAGCCGAGCTAACGCCGGACATTCTGCCCGACAACAGCATCGGCTTTTCGGAGCGGGATTTATACGGCTATACAGACCCCGCCATTCTTCCCATGCTCCAAGACCGTGCGCTGGAGCTTTACGACCAAGACCATACCGTCTACCTGCTTTATCCTGATGGCACCGAAGCGATGGCTTTTGACCGTGACGAAATTGAAACCCACGACGGCATTTTCGGCATCGAAGCAGAGGAATGGCAAGCGACCAAAGATTATGAGCTGGCGAAAGCGGCTTTGCAGGAAAACCAAGCTGATTCACCAAATGGCAGGGATGCCACCTACGCTATCTACCAGCTTAAAGACGGCGACGAAACACGGGATTATCGTTGGGAAGCTCTTGAACGCCTTGAAGCCCGTGGCCTTGCCGTCAACCATGATAATTACAACCTTGTCTACACCGCGCCGCTTACCAGCACGGACACGCTGGAGGGTATTTATAACAAGTTCAATATAGACCGTCCTGATGATTTCACCGGCCACAGCCTTTCCATGAGTGACGTTATCGTTATCCAGCAGGACGGAAATTCCACCGCCCACTATATTGACCGTGCCGACATCAAAGAATTGCCGGACTTTTTTAAGGAAATGAAGCAGCCGGAGATTGGGGCAACGGAAGTGGAACGCTGGGAAAACGACCATATCGCGGACATAAGTGTTTCTATGCCGCCTGTTCCCACCGTGGCCGATATGGAAGCGCAGGTGAAAGCCGGTCAGCAGATTTCATTGCTCGACCTTGCCAGAGCGGTTAAGCATGAGCAGCAGGGCGCAAAGGATAAACCGGCGCAATCCACCCGCACTAAGGCAGAAAAGCCCTCCATCCTTGCCCAGCTACAAGAAGCGAAAAAGGCGGCTGCACAGGAACGGGAACAGCCTAAAAACGCACCAAAACGCGACAGTGAAAGAGAGGTATAGCCGTATGTTTACCGTTGAAGAAATGAACCTGATGTGCATTTATGACACCGGCAGCAGGGCCGCGCTTTTACGAGAGATTCGGGAGAGTCTGCCCGATGTGTACGACCCCGAACTCCGCGAGATTATGGGAGCCGTCATTACCAAACTGGAAGCCCTCACCGATGATGATTTTTCCGAGATAGGCTTTTATGCCGACTATGACGATGAACAGGAGGATTAGCGATTGGCGACAAAAATACAATTCTATTCGCAGCTGGCCGAACACGCAGGCGGTCAGATAACGCAAAGCCGGGAACGCTGGACTTCCTTTTTGGAAACGGCGGCTCGGCTTTATAAATACCCATACCCCGAACAACTGATGATTCATGCCCAGCGGCCCGACGCGATGGCGTGTGCGCCCATCGAAACATGGAACGAACCCATGAACAGATGGGTAAAGCGCGGCTCCAAGGGCATCGCCCTGATTGACACCACCACCGATAAGCCCCGGCTGAAATATGTTTTTGACGTAGCGGACACCGAGGACGGGCGGCGCAATGCACGTCGCCCGTTCCTTTGGGAGCTGCGGCAGGAACACGAAGCCCCGGTTATGGATGCGCTGGCAAATGCCTTTGACAGTGATGCGCAGGGCGATATGGGCAACATCCTCTATGATATTGCCGGAAGAATGGCAAGCGAGTATTACGCCGACCACCGGCAGGATATTTTGTACAGCACAGACGGCAGCTTTTTAGAGGACTTTGACGAGCTGAACATTGAGGTTGCCTACCGCGATGCCTTGACCGTTAGCCTTGCATATAGCCTGATGTCGCGTTGCGGCATTGACACCGACGATTTTTTCACCGATGAAGATTTTATGCCCATATTCGATTTCAACACGCCCGAAGCCGCCAATGCGCTGGGAACCGGCGTAAGCCAGCTATCCGAGCAGGTTTTGCGGGAAATCGAAGTCACCATAAAAAAGCATGAGCGGCAGAAAACCGCCGAAAGGAGCAATTCGCATGGACAGCTTGACATACCTTCAGCACGGGGATTACCTCATTCCGAACCTGACCCTATCGGAGCAGCCGGACGGGAGCCGTCTGCCGGAAGCGCAGATGGGCAAGTACGGTCTGATGCGCCGGACGTATCTGAAAGACCACCGGCCAATATTGTACAATTCGCTGCTCCTGAAAGAGCAGCTATACCCACACCTGATAGAGATAGAGCAGACGGCCAGCGCGAGAGTGGAGCAGCTTATGACGGAGCTGCTGGAGCAGAACCCACCCCCGGACAAAGCGACGGACACGATGGCGTGGACAGCCCACATGAACAGTTTGAAGCAGCAAGCGGAGGAACTGACCTTGACGGAGCTGGTTTACAATTAGAGCCGCTCCCATCGGAACAGGCGCAGCGTGAAACCGTGGCGGCAGCGGAGGGCCTTGACCCCTCCGCTTTTGTTATCACCGATGATGATATTGATAATGCCATCATCGCGTGGAACGGCGACCCTGAAAGCAAGCGCCGCGCTTATGACTATATGTGTCTGCACCCCCGTGAGCGCGGCACCGCAGATTACTTGCGGGGCGAATATGGCGCAGAGGGGCGCGGCTTGACTATCACCAAAGACGGCGCGAAAGATGTTACCTTGCCATGGCCGAAAGTACAACGCCGGATTGCCCAGCTTATTGATTGGCAGGAGTTTTTGCCGCCCGTGGCAGCACCCCAGCAGGAAGCAGAGCATAATCCTGAACAGCAGTACCAGGATGACGCGCCCATAGCCCAACCGGAAATCCCGCCGCAGGATATAAGCATTCCAACCGGTAGATTGCCGGTCTTTTTTGTGGATTGGGAAGCAGCCAAAAGCGATTTTGATTTGGGCCAATACGAAGATGGCGACATTATCGGCTACAACAAAGACGGCGTTAAATTTGCTTTGGGGCGAAGCGGCTCCCTGACCTATGTTACAAGCACAGGTGCGTTTTGGGGCAGTAATGACGTTCCCGGCCACATCTATGAGCAGATAAACGCCTACCTTGATGGTAAATTGACCGACGAGCAGGTGCGGGAAAACTATCTGAAAGTCATATCGCCGGAAACACCGGCGCAGGAAGCCCCCGCCATGCCCAGCCCGGATGCGGAACTGATAGAGCAAATCCGCACAGAGCTTGACGGGCGCGGTTTTGCCGTTTCCGATGAGGTGATTGATGAGGGCATAGAAGAATACAATGCCCACGGTGGGCGCGGCGACTTTCAGGATATTTCTGATTTCCTCGAAAACGAATATTTTTCGGAATATGAGCTTGATTACAGCTATGTCAATGACCGACTCATCGTCTACAATGTCAAAGATTATCACCCCGACGAATTGCCGCAGATTGTGGCCCGCGTCGAGCCGGACGGCAGCATTGTCATTCTTGATGAAAACCTGCCCGCCAGAGAGCGGCTTACGATTGAGCGCGTTGCAGAAAACGAGCTTGATGCGTACAAAGTCGATGCGGAAGCGAATTTACAGCAGATGCTTGGCTTTGCGGAGCAGGTTGCGGCGGCTGAACGTGCGGACGAACAGGCCAGCCCCGCGCCAAGTGCAGCCGAGCCACGGGCTCGTGCCAACTTCCGTATCACCGACGAGCATTTGGGCGAGGGCGGCGCGAAAACCAAGTACGGCTTCAATGTTGCCGCCATTCGCACCCTGAAACAAATCGAAGCGGAAAACCGCCTTGCCACGCCAGCCGAGCAGAAAACCCTATCCCGATATGTGGGCTGGGGCGGCATCCCCCAAGCCTTTGACGGTGAAAACGACAAATGGACAAAGGAATATGCCGAGCTGAAAGGGCTTTTGACCCCGGAGGAATACGACAAGGCGCGGGCTTCCACCCTGAACGCCCATTACACCTCGCCCACGGTTATCAAGGCTATCTATGACACCGTAGAGCGCATGGGCTTCCAGACCGGCAACATTTTGGAACCGGCTTGCGGAATCGGTAACTTTTTCGGGATGCTGCCGGAGAGTATGCAAGGCTCCAAGCTCTACGGCGTGGAGCTGGACAGCATCACAGGCCGGATAGCCCAGCAGCTTTACCAAGACGCAGATATTCGCATTACCGGCTTTGAAAAGACAGGAACGCCCGACGCGCTGTTTGATTTGGCAATCGGCAACGTGCCGTTCGGCAATTACAAAGTGCCGGATAAGCGATACGGCAAAAACAACTTTGCTATCCACGATTACTTTTTCGCAAAAGCGCTTGACCAAGTGCGTCCGGGCGGCGTTGTTGCCTTTATCACCAGCAGCGGCACGATGGACAAACGCAATTCATCGGTGCGTAAGTACATTGCGCAGCGGGCCGAGCTGTTGGGCGCGGTCAGGCTCCCAAACGATGCTTTTCAGAAGAACGCCGGAACCGAAGTCACCACCGACATCATTTTCCTGCAAAAGCGCGACAGGCTGTTAGACATAGAGCCTGATTGGGTGCATTTGGGGCAGACCGAGGACGGCATACCAGTCAACAGCTATTTTGCCGAGCATCCTGAAATGGTGCTGGGGACGATGGCCTACGACGAAAGTATGTATGGCGATGCGAAAGACACCGCTTGCCATCCTATCCCCGGAGCCGACCTTGCCGTTCAGCTTCAGGAAGCGACGGCCAATATTCAGGGCCATATTACCGAAGTGGAACTGGATGACATTGGGGAGCAGGCTGACCTTTCCATTCCGGCAGACCCCGACGTGCGAAATTACAGCTATGCGATTGTAGACGATAAAGTGTATTTCCGCGAAAACTCCCGAATGTACCCGGCAGACCTGCCCGCCACAACGCTGGAGCGCGTCAAGGGCATGGTAGAACTGCGCGATTGTGCTCATAGTCTGATAAATTACCAGCTTTATGAATACAGCGACGCGGAGATTGCCGACCAGCAAGCGGAGCTAAACCAGCTTTATGACGGCTTCACAAAGAAATACGGCCTTATCAATTCCTCGGCCAACAGCCGTGCCTTTGGTGGCGATTCCGCTTACTTCCTCTTGTGTTCTCTTGAAATACTGGATGAAAACGGGAAGCTTGACCGCAAGGCCGATATGTTCTCCAAGCGTACCATCAAGCAGAAAAGCGTTGTTACATCGGTTGACACCGCCAGCGAAGCACTGGCCGTTTCTATCTCAGAGCGGGCCGGTGTAGACCTTGCTTACATGGCGCAGCTCATGGGTGGCCCCGAAAAGATTGAGGACGTTGTGCGGGATTTGCAGGGCGTTATCTACAAAGACCCTGCCACCGGGCCGTTTGACCTTGAGGGCAACGATTGGTACAAGGGCTGGCAGACCGCAGACGAATACCTGTCCGGCAATGTACGCGAAAAGCTGCGCAAGGCCCAAGACGCTACCGAGCAGTACCCGGAGTTTGCCGTCAACGTGGCCGCGCTGGAAAAGGCACAGCCGCAAGACCTGACCGCCAGCGAAATATCGGTGCGGCTTGGCTCCACATGGGTAGACAAAAGCTATATCGAACAGTTTGTCCACGAAACCCTGCAACCACCGTCCTATCTGGAAGATAGCATAAAGGTAAACTATTTCGATTACACCGGCGAATGGAACGTCACCGCTCATCGGCGCGTACCGGCTAACAACGTGCTTGCCAACGTCACCTACGGCACCAAGCGGATGAACGCCTATCGCATCATCGAGGACACGCTAAACCTCAAAGATGTGCGAGTGTACGACACCATCACCGAGGACGGCAAGGAAAAGCGCGTACTGAACAAAAAGGAAACAACCCTTGCCCAGCAAAAGCAGGAAGCGATTAAACAGGCGTTTCAGGATTGGGTATTCAAAGACCCTGACCGCCGCCGCGACCTTGTGCAGACCTACAACGAGCGATTTAATTCCTCACGGCCCCGCGAGTATGACGGAAGCCATATCAATTTCTCCGGCATATCCCCTGAAATCACCCTGCGGCCCCATCAGCTCAACGCTATTGCCCATATCCTTTATGGAGGGAATACTCTGCTGGCACACGAAGTGGGTGCGGGCAAAACTTATGAAATGGTTGCGGCCGCGATGGAGAGCAAGCGGCTGGGCCTGTGTCAAAAGAGCCTGATGGCTGTTCCCAACCACCTGACCGAGCAAATGGCTTCGGAGTTTTTGCGGCTGTACCCCTCTGCCAATATCCTTGTGGCCACCGCGAAAGACTTTGAGATGAAAAACCGCAAGAAGTTCTGCGCCAAGATTGCCACCGGCGACTACGACGCGGTTATCATCGGCCATACCCAGCTTGAAAAAATCCCCTTATCAAAGGAGCGGCAGGAGCGGCTTTTACAGGAGCAAATATGGGAAATCACCGATGGCATTGACGAGCTAAAGCGCAACGATGGGGAACGCTTTTCCATCAAGCAGCTTGAAAAGACCAAGAAATCACTGGAAGCGCGACTTGAAAAGCTCACCGACGATAGCCGCAAGGATGATGTTGTAACCTTTGAGCAGCTTGGCGTTGACCGCCTGTTTGTGGACGAAGCGCACAGCTTTAAGAACCTTTTTCTGTACACAAAAATGCGCAATGTAGCAGGTATCTCACAGACCGAAGCGCAAAAATCCAGTGACCTGTTCGGCAAGTGCCGCTATCTGGACGAGCTGACCGGCGGCAAAGGCGTTATCTTTGCCACAGGAACGCCCATCAGCAACAGCATGACGGAAATGTACACCATGCAGCGGTATTTACAGTATGACACTCTCAAACGCATGAACCTGACGCATTTTGACTGTTGGGCATCCACATTTGGGGAAACAACCACGGCCATTGAGCTTGCGCCGGAGGGAACCGGCTACCGGGCGCGGACGCGCTTTGCCAAGTTCCACAACCTGCCGGAGCTTATGGGCATCTTCAAAGAAGTGGCCGACATTAAGACCGCCGATATGCTGGACTTGCCCCGGCCAAAGGCCAATTACAACACCGTTGTCGTTAAACCCTCCGAACTGCAGCAAGGCATGGTGGCCGATTTATCGAAACGCGCCGCCGTTGTTCATCGTGGCGGCATCGACCCCAGCGAAGATAATATGCTGAAAATCACCAGCGATGGGCGGAAAATCGGGCTTGACCAGCGGCTTATCAACCCCATGCTGCCCGATGATGAGGGGAGCAAGGTAAACGCCTGCATGAACGATGTGTACAGGATATGGAACGAAACCAAGGCCGACAGGCTGGCCCAGCTTGTTTTCTGCGACTTCTCTACCCCCAACGCCGATGGCCGTTTCAACGTCTATGACGATATTCGGGAAAAGCTGCTGGCAAAAGGCATACCGGCTGATGAAATCGCCTTTATCCACGAAGCGAACACCGAAGTCCGTAAAAAGGAGCTTTTCGCCAAAGTGCGGCAAGGCAAGGTGCGCGTTCTGATGGGCAGCACGTTCAAAATGGGCAGCGGAACCAACGTGCAAGACCGGCTTATCCATCTGCACGATTTGGATTGCCCGTGGAGGCCCTCGGATTTGGAGCAGCGTGCTGGGCGCATCGTCCGGCAGGGGAACATGAATCCCGAAGTCGGCATTACGCGCTATGTCACCGAGGGAACCTTTGACGCTTATCTCTATCAGACCATCGAGAACAAGCAAAAATTCATCAGCCAGATTATGAGCAGCAAAAGCCCTGTGCGCTCCTGTGAGGACGTGGACGAAACGGCCCTATCTTACGCGGAAATCAAGGCTTTGTGCGCCGGAAACCCACTTATCAAGGAAAAGATGGATTTGGACATTGAGGTGGCGAGGCTGCGGCTTCTCAAAGCCGACCATCAAAGCCAGCTCTATCGGCTGGAGGATGATTTGCTTACCAACTACCCCAAAGCCATTGAGAGCGCAAAGGCGAGTATTGCCGGATTCAAAAACGACCAATCCCGCATTGAAGCCGGTACGCAGCCTAATAAGGACGGTTTTTCGCCTATGGTTATCGGCGGCGCCATCCTTGCCGACAAGAAAAAGGCCGGTGAAGCTCTGCTTTCTGCCTGTAAACACATCAAAGGCACGGAACCCATGAAGCTCGGCACCTATCGCGGGCTTGATATGAGCCTTGCTTTTGAGACGGCAAACAAGAAATTCGTCGTGCTGCTGAAAGGCAACATGAGCTACGGCGACAGGATAGTCAACATGACCGGCGTTTCCTTGGGTGAAGATGTTTTCGGCAACATTACCCGTTTGAACAACGCAATAGCAGATTTGCCCCAGCGTCTTGATTCTGTGCAGAAGCATTTAGAAAACCTGCATCAACAGGTAGGGAACGCCGAGCGGGAACGAGAAAAGCCGTTCCCCTTTGAAAAGGAGCTGGAAGCGAAGTCTGCGCGGCTTGCGTTTCTGGATTCCGAGCTGAACATGGATGCCAGCCAAGAAGCCCGTGGGCCAGAGCAGATGGCTCTTGACGATTATTCCGCGAATGAGCCACGCGCCGCCAGTGCAAAACAAAAGCCCTCTATCATAGAGAGCTTGAAAGCCGCCGCGCCCAGCGTCCGGGCCGCGTCGGACAACGCTAAAGACAAGGAGGTATCACTATGATGGGAGGTATCTATGCCAAGACTTAGCAAACGGGCGCGGCTGGAATGGAACTTCTTTATTGGCCCCAATGGGCGGCGGCAATACAATGAGCTTTGCCGCCGGTGCCAGTGTGATTGCAAGCAGAGTTTCCGCGCCGAAATCGCTATTTGTCCCGTCTACCTTTCCAAGCGTAAAATAGGTGCAAAAAAGGTGCTTGTATAGCGGTTTTTCGGCCCTGAAAATGATGGAAAACCAAGCCGGAGTATCTTTCTATTACCCGGCGCAATGAGCCTGAACTGTATTGAAGTGGTGCGTATTTGACGCATATATTAACAGGGAGCGTAGTGGCCATGCGGCTGCTACGCTCCCTGTTTTTGCGTTGCTGCACATTATGGACGAATGATAGCGATTCGCAAGGAGCTACGGATATGTTACGATATTCGTGGTTGGATTTTGATATACTGGGAGAACGATACCTTATGACACTACGACTCAATTCGTATCAAAAAGTCGAGTAACCGCCCAGAGCAGTTTGCTATGATGGAAATGCGAAAGGAAGGATGGACGTGCTAAAGGAACTTAACCATGTGATTGACTACATTGAAGAGCATTTATCTGACAGCTTGCAGCTCGAAGAAATTTCTGCATTTGCAGGGGCTTCCGATTATCACTTCCGAACAGTGTTTTTTCACCTTGCGGGAATGACACTGAGCGAATACATTAAAAATCGGAGATTATCGGAAGCAAACAGGGATTTGCTCAAGGGCGAAAAGGTTACAGATGTTGCCTATAAATATGGGTATCAATCACTGGATGGCTTTACCCGCGCATTCAAGAAATGGAGTGGCTTTCTGCCCTCGGATGCGATAAAAAAGCGAATCAGCATATCCTTTCCCAAGCTTTCGTTCATTATTACTGTTACGGGAGGAAATAATATGGAATGCAAAATCGTAGAAAAGCCTGCGTTTTATCTGGCGGGTGTGAGTAAACGGGTTCCTATACAGTTTGAAGGCGTGAACAACGCCATTGTGGAACTGGCGAAGAGTATAACGCAGGCGCAGCGAGATGAAATGCACGCGCTGCAAAATATGGAGCCCTATCAGGTTGTCAATGCTTCTTACAATTCCGATGCCGGATTTAGAAAAGAGGAGGGCGATTTAACTCACCTGATTGGCGTACTGACGACAGATGGGAGCGCCAGCATGCTGCTGGAAAAGGTGAGGGTCGAAGCCTGTACCTGGGCAGTATTCCCCAATGAAGGGCCGTTCCCGTCCACATTGCAAAATACAATGGCACGAATTTATGCGGAGTGGTTGCCAGTTTCGGACTATGAGCTGATTGATGCTCCCGGTTTCTCTTTTACAAAAATGGATGAGAGTAAAATGGACTACGCCTATAGCGAGGTGTGGACACCGGTTCAGAGAAAATAGTCCTGTAATGACTTGACAATACGTCTTTCGAAGATGAGATATGACAAATATAGTTTGCTTTTGTGCAGGCATATCGCACATCTCCAAAAGCAAAATGGAGAACGAGGACTACGATAGCCGCTACTGCCTACACAGTAAGTCCCGGTTGAAAATTACTCTCAGCTGTAGTATAATCGAGAAAATTGACTCAGCGAGGTACTTGCATGTATTATATTTTCCTGTAATTCATGTCTTATGGCAGGCTCTGTGTTCAGGGCTTCGCTTGCCATGCGCAGAGACATGAGTTTACAGGGATTGATGTATCCTTGTAGAATTATGCCTTATGCGCGGACACTGCTTTGCATTGTGTCCGCGTTTCCATTTTATCTATAAGGAGATGAAAGCTATGACTGCCAATTGGAAGAGGCAATTCTCTATCATATATGCCGGACAGGCGTTTTCCCTGCTCGGCTCCGCCGCCGTACAGTTTGCCGTCATCTGGTGGCTGACCATTCAGACGGAGTCTGCCATCACGCTGACGGTGGCCTCTATCGTTTCGTTTTTGCCGAATATGCTCATCGGCCCCTTTGCCGGAGTATGGATTGACCGCTATAACCGCCGCACCGTCATGATTGCGGCAGACGGGCTGGTGGCGCTTTCCAGTGTGCTTCTCGGAGCCGCTTTTTTGCTGCTGGAAACGCCCCCTGTTTGGTTTATTTACATCATTCTGTTTATTCGCGGGTTGGGGAACACCTTCCACGGCCCGGCGATGCAGGCGGCTATCCCCATGCTGGTGCCGCCCGAAATGCTCACAAAGGTAGGTGGCTGGGGAAACCTCGTAAACTCCATCTCCACCATGCTGGGGCCTGTGCTGGGCGCTGCGCTCATGGGCTTTTTGCCGATTGCCAGCATCATGCTGGTGGATATTCTCGGCGCGGCCTTCGCCATCGTCTGCCTACTGTTTGTCGCAATTCCCGACATTCCCCAAACTGCTGAAAAGCCCGACTTTCGCTCAGACTTCAAACAAGGCTTTGCCACCATGCGCAAAAACAAGCCCTTGATGGCGGCTCTGCTTCCTCTGATTTTAGCCACTGTCGTATATATGCCGCTGGGGGCGCTGTTCCCGCTTTTGGTTCGTACCCACTTTATGGGCGAAGCATGGCACAACAGTGTCGTGGAACTGGTGTTTTCTGCCGGTCTGCTGGTTTCCTCGTTGGTCATGGGCGTATGGGGCGGTATGCGTAGGCGTTTTTTGATGGTGTCTCTCGCCATCGGCTTGCTTGGCTTGACCGCTGCCATCAGCGGGGCTCTTCCGCAAAGCGGCTTTTGGATTTTTGTAATCTGCTGCTTTTTCATGGGCAGCTCAGGAACTTTTTTCAATGTGCCGCTCATGGCCTATATACAGCAGAGCACTCCGCCCGAAATGATGGGGAAAGTGTTTTCGCTGCTTATGACGGCCATGACGCTGGCTATGCCCATCGGGCTTCTGGTCGCGGGGCCTGTTTGCGAGATGGTCGGCGTGGATACCTGGTTTTTCGGGTCAGGCATCGTCATGATAGTGGCGGGCATCCTGTGCCGCCTGCTCACCCGGCGCTATGACGCCGAGACCATGCTGCCGACTGCTGCTGACAGTTAAAAGGAGAACAATATATGCTAAATTTGATATTGGAATTTCACAGAGATGCAGAACGACAAGGCCCCGGCAGTGATGAAATGACGCTGCGGGCGCTGGGAGCCGTGCCGAACAGCAAGCCCGCCAAAAGCATCCTTGACATTGGCTGCGGCACCGGCGCCCAAACAATGGTGCTGGCAAAAAATACGCAGGCACAGGTTACAGCCGTTGACATTACGCCGATGTTTCTGGAAGCCCTCCCTGAGAGGGCGAGAACATGCGGCGTGGAGCATCGTATTCAGCCGATGGAGATGTCGATGGATGCGCTGTCCTTCCCGGACGGTAGCTTTGACCTCGTTTGGGCGGAGGGCTGTATCTACCACATCGGCTTTGAGTGGGGCTTGCGGGAGTGGAAGCGTCTGCTTCGTCCCGATGGCTGTCTGGTGGTCAGTGAAATCTGCTGGCTGACCGAAACACGCCCGCAGGAGCTCCATGATTACTGGGTAAACGCCTACTCTGAAATTGACACCATCCCGGCAAAAGAGAAGGTCATCAGCGATTGCGGCTACACATTACTGGAGCATTTTATCCTGCCGGAAAGCTGCTGGACTGACCATTACTACACGCCCATTCGGGAGCGCACGGCGGCGTTCGCGGAGCAGTACGGCTATGTGGAGGGCGTGCGGGACTTCCTCGACGCAGGGCTTGAGGAGGCCGATTTGTATGACAGATATAAGGAGTATTACTCCTATGTGTTCTTCATCATGAGGTGCGGTGATGAATGAGCGGGATGAATATATAGCGCAGGTGACGATTGGTGAGCAGCCGGAAAACGTGGAAATCCTGCTCGCGGAGTATAATCCTGCTTGGCCCTCTCTGTATGAGCGCGAGGCGGAAAAACTCCAAAAAGCCCTTGGAAATAAGGCATTGCAAATCCACCATGTGGGCTCCACCTCGGTGCCCGGCCTATGCGCAAAGCCTGTCATCGACATTCTTCTGCTTGTAAAGGACGCGGCCGATGAGCCGGACTATCTGCCTGAAATGCTTGGGGCCGGTTATACTCTTCGCATTCGGGAGCCGGATTGGTTTGAGCACCGCATGTTCAAAGGTTCGGATACAGATATAAACCTCCATGTGTTCAGTGAGGATTGTGACGAGCCCGCAAGGATGCTGGCTTTTCGCGACCGGTTGCGGGCAAGCGAGGAGGAGCGCAGCCTGTATGCGGGCGTCAAGCGGGAGCTTTCAAAACGCAGTTGGCAGCATGTGCAGCACTATGCCGACGCAAAGTCGGAGGTTGTGGCGGAGATTATAGCTCGCGCCATAGAACGAGTACCCGATAAAAACCTGTTTATGATGTGTGAAGTGTTGAACAAAACGGCCACTGCTCTGCTGCCTGACGGTTTTGCCTTTCGGTATTGCCGCAGGGATGAGCTGGAAGTCTGGAAATCACTGCACATTGATGAACCTGAACAACGCGATGCCTATAACCGGGTTCTGTTAGACTACTATGACAGGGTTTATGCAAAGTACGGCGATTTATTCTTTAATCGCTGCGTTTTTGTATGTGATAAAAAGGATATACCTGTTGCAACCTGCTTTATTTGGAAAGCATACGGCAAGGTGAATACGCTGCATTGGCTGAAAGTATCAAAACAATATGAGGGCTTGGGCATCGGGCGGGCGCTTCTTTCCCGCGTTATGGCCACACTTGCCGATGCCGAATATCCGGTTTTTTTGCACACGCACCCTTCGAGCTATCGCGCGATAAAGCTGTATTCCGATTTCGGCTTTGCGCTGCTGACAGATGCACAGATAGGATTTCGAGCAAACGACATCACAGACGCACTACCAATCCTAAAGAAGTATATGCCAAAGCACGTATATAGCAAGCTGGTTTTCAAAAAAGCACCACAGTTCTTTTGGGATGCGGCGCAATCGTCCGAGGCAGAGGAGTTTTAGAGAAGTTGAGGAAAAGGTATTTGCTGGATTATCTGCACACCGTAAGCACTGACGGAGGAAACTTATGAACGAGATAAAAGCCATCACGGACAGAGTGGTATCCGCGCTGCAAACTGTCTCCGGCGTTGACGGTATCGTGCTCGGCGGCTCCCGCGCCAAGGGGACACACACGCCCGATTCCGACATTGACATCGGGATTTATTATGACAGCACCGTGCTTGATATTGTAGCGTTGAATGATGCCGCGCAGACTGTTGATGACGAACACCGGACAAATATCATTTCGCCTCCCGGACAGTGGGGGCAGTGGGTGAACGGCGGCGGCTGGCTAATCATCGACGAATACCATGTGGATTTCATATTGCGTGATATCGCGCGGGTGAAAAAGGAAATCGAGGAATGCAAGAGCGGAAATGCTTCCGCGCACTATCAAACCGGGCACCCTCACGCTTACATTAATGCGATGTATATGGGCGAGCTTGCCGTTTGCAAGCTGCTTTGGGATAAAGACGGCGGCATATCGAAGCTAAAGCAGACGGCGGAAAGGTATCCAAACGCACTCAAAAAGGCGCTTGTCGGCTTCTTCTCTTTTGAGGCGGGCTTTTCGCTGATGTTTGCCGAAAGCAATGTGAACAAAGACGATGCTTATTACGTGACCGCCCACATCGTGCGCGCTGTTTCGGCGCTCAATCAGGTGCTTTTTGCCCTCAATGAGGAATACTGCCTGAACGAAAAGAAAGCCGTAAAAATGATTGACGGCTTTGCTGTTAAGCCAAACGACTACAAAAGCAGGGTTGACGCTGTGTTCACGTCCACCGGAGTTAATAGCCAAAAGGCTTGTGCATTATTGAGAAGTTTGGCAGATGATGTAGCCGCTTTGTCCAAAAGCTTATAGCAATTCAGCTTTGCGAGCAGTAAAGACTTCTACAAATTGATATACTACGAAGGACGGAGCTGTATAGCCCCGTCCTTCAGTATTTCAGCAATTAAACTTCATTATACCTGTTCCGTGCTTTTATGTGCAATCCTATCATTATCAGCGTTGCCAAGCCAAACACAACATACGTCCATATCATATCCTTGCCGATAAACTCATAGGCCATCATCGCAAAGATGAACCCCCAAATCAGCGAGAGCAAGCCGCCGATTATCCAAAAGCCCACTTTGGTGTTTTGCAGGAAAAACAACCCGAAGAATGTGACAATCCCGATGAGCAGCGATAGGGCTGGATGGATATGAAATACACCATGCGAGACAAATCCAGCGACGAGGGCAAGAGCGATGCTGTCAAAGATGATGATGTGTCCGAAGAACAACCCGATTACTGTTAGAACAACGGCCAGAACGCCGCCGATTAACAATTCTACTACGATTAAACCCATGTTTATTCCTCCTTATCCTGTTGTTCAAAAGCCCGTTTATTTTCCAGGTATTCGTTCGCTGATGGCGTGTTTACAAGCTCATGCACGTCCAGCTCTAAAATGTCAGCGATAGCCACTCCGATACGAAAAGATGTGCCGCTAATTTTCCGTTCGCCGGATTCAAATTTCTGATATTGGCGAATATTTACCGAAGTTGCATCCGCTACCTGTTGCTGTGTCAGGCCCAATTCCTCCCGACGTGCTTTCAGAATGGATTGCACCGACGTTTTGTTGCGCATTTTGATTACCACCTTTTTCCTTTACGCCCGATTGGGCGTAACACAATATTACACTATCCTCTGCAATAAAGCAATGGGTTTGACACAATTATTTCGCGTGATGTATCTTTACAGCTCCTATTGCATATATGGTGACAATTATAAATCAACGTCTTTTGACTTATCTTTCTCCGGCTCCCGGCCTTGCCCGGAAGTGTTCAATATCCTGTCGATATTGGCCTGCAAGGTGTCCAGCTTTTTCACCTGTTTTCTCAATGCGTTATGTTCAGCATAGAGCTGGTTTTTCTCCTGTGTGAGCTGCTCGTATTCGGCGCGGAGTGTGTTGGGATGCGGGAGCTTTCCGCTGTCCGCTTGTATGGCTTTAAGGGCGTTTCGCGCCGCACCATGCAGGATAATATCACTCTCATGCTCCCTAAAGAATTGTTCCTTATTTTTCGCCTTACGGTACTGCTCATAGATGGGCTTTGTGCGCTGGTAGGTTTCGACGTTCTTAATAAGCAGCCCCATGTCGGCAATTCGCTTATCAACCTGCTTGAGCGTGTCAAAGGTCTGCTGTTCAGCGGCTTTTACCTCCACGATTTTATCCCGTAGCTGCCAATCTTGAAGCAGGTTGTTTTCGGTGAGGTAGTTGACCGTGCTGGCTGCAATTTTCAGGTTGTTTATCAGAATCTTATTTGCATATCCGGCGTTTTGCTGGGCCTTAATGCTATCCTCAATATTGGTGATAAGGTTGCGGCTCCCATCTTGGTATTGCTGCCGCTGCGTGACTTTCTTTACAGGGGCTTTCACAAAACCGGCGATACGCTCCCTGATACGCTCGTCTGTGTACTCCGGCCCCAACGACGGCCCGCCGGTGAAGCGCGTCTTTTCGTCCGCATCCGGCATTTTATAGGAATGATATTTTGCGCGTTTGATAGAATAGCCATCCGCTTCCATGCGCTTTAGCATATCCTCAAAATCCGAGGACACAGCTATGTAACCGTCAATCGCTTTTCTTAGCTGGGCTTTCCAGCCCACGCCCTTCTTTTCGACATGGTACTCGTCGCGGCTCTTTGCCCACGACTTCGCTGGCCGTGTGACGCGCTGGCCACTCTCGTCGGTAAACTCTATCCGGCCAAAGCCCTGCTCCGTCCGCGGAATGATGGTAGAAAGGTTGTATTCACGGCACAGTTTATCATTGGCGTTTCGTATCTGATACAGGCTCTTTTTATTGGAATTATACTTGGTGCGGTCAATGAAATTGGCGGCGCAGAACATGATGTGATTATGGACATGGCCTTTGTCTATGTGTGTGGTAAGCACATATTCGTACTTGCCACCTGTTACAGTATCGGCCAGCTTTTTCCCGATTTCGTGAGCCTGTTCCGGCGTTGTTTCGCCGGGGTCAAAGGCTTGTATCAGGTGATGGGCGAGGTTATCACCCTTGCGCATTTTTGTTTGAGCGAGGGTGAACTGGAACTCTATATCAGCCGTTTCGTGGGAGCAGCCGAACGTGGAAATCAAGAGTTTTCCGTCCGTTTTTTCTGGATTGCAAATATAGGCTATGGCCTTGTCCAGCGTTGACTTAATAGGATGTATCTCTGTGTATGCCATATCTCTTTCAATAGCTCCTTTACTTCGGCCACGTCAGCCGCGTATAAGCTGCCGGTTTGATTCATGCGCTTTACAATTTGATTGACGTTATTGCCGATACGCTGGAGCTGGGCCGTGTTCTCCTTGATGTCAGCGGTATCAATGTTGATGACATAGCCGTCGATGGCTGACTTGCGCAGGTAGGCGCTCTTATTGCTTGTGCCAAGCAGCTTCATCTTCTCGTTTATGATGGCCATTTCGTCCTCCGCGACATAGAACATGAGTGGGATTTTTCGTATTCTCTCGGCCATTGCCGTACTCCTTTCGTACTCGTTTTTCGGGGTATGGGGTGTCCCCATCAAGCAATTTTCGTCCAGAACGGCGGGAGCCGCTTCGGTGAAAACACGGAAGTGTCAATACACTTCCTATGCTTGCTACGTTACCTATCCCCGTTACTATTACAGTTACGAAAGCCTGTTTTGCCAAACTCCCGCAAAATAAAAACGCCACAAATCTTTCGATTTGCAGCGTCTTTGTCTACGACTGTTATTCGGCTTTGGCTTCTTTCAATCCGTTGGCTGTGGATTGCAACACAAGGAAGTCCTTTTCGTCCAGCTCGTCCAGCGTTGCATCGAGCTGGCGGCGGCGCGTGGACTTTCCCGTGCCAATGTCAGGAAACAGGAATTGGTCTACCGAGACATTGAACAGCGTCATAAGCTCTACAAACACCTGAAAGCTCGGATGCTGCCCCTTGTTCTCAATGGACATGATGTACCGGGGCGCAAGGTTTACTTCCTGCGCCAACTGTTCCCGTGTCCAACCCCTTTTTAACCGGGCATCTTTTATCGCTTGGCCCATGGCCGAAAAATCATATTTTGGCTTTTCGTTCGACATAGTTATATCACCCTATGTCATTTTACAATTCCTGTGGCGAAAGCTAAACGATATGATAAGATACATGATGTATTATTAAAAATCCTGTTCATTACTCTTCCTATATTGTTATACAGAGTGAATTTTACCAACTTGGTAGAAGTATAGAGTCGTCGCTCCTCATCGAAAACGTGTGCGGAGTGTTTGATTTGGTCTACGGAGCGTGGATTGTTTGTAGTAGAGAGTCATGCTACCATCTGCTATGAGGTGAAAAAAGTGGATTATGACAAAAATATGGTTCAAATAAACGAAGATAGTAAATGGAAGTTACCTTTCTTCACGGTTGTAATCGGTCAATCGGTTTCTTTAGTAGGTAGCTCTGCTGTCCAATTCGCTTTGATATGGTGGATTTCAAGCGAAACCAACTCTGCATTAATGCTGGGGATAGCGGGATTTGCCGCTTACTTGCCTATGATGTTATTTAGTCCATTCGCAGGAGTATTGGCTGATCGTTACAATAGGAAAATCATTTGTGTCATTGCAGACTTATTTGTTGGAGCTTCGGCGGCAGTTTTCACTTTATTGATGTGGTTCTACGAAATGCCTGTATGGGTTGCCGTGCTAATCATATTACTGCGGGGAGTAGGCAATACATTTCACAGCCCGTCCATCAGCGCAATTATTCCACAGCTTGTTCCGCAGGAACAACTGGTCAAGGCAAATGGGTGGCGTCAGATTATGCAATCTGGCTCCTATATTTTGGGGCCAATCATTGGTGCGGCGCTTTATACTGCGTTTCCCTTATCTGTAGTTTTGTTGACTGACTTAGCTGGCGCAATAATTGCCAGCATTTTGCTGATATTGGTTACCATTCCTGATATTGCCACCATTAAGAGGAAAAAGAGTAAGATGATGGAGGAAATAAAAGAAGGAATTAAGGTATATTTAAACGATAAGAGGCTTCTAATTGTAGTATTGGCTGAGGCGTTAATGTTGATTTTCTATATGCCGCTTACTACCTTTTTACCACTGATGATTAGTGGTCATTTCCATGCGGATACTTGGTATGCTGGTGCAAGCTCTTTGGCTTGTGCGCTCGGAATGACTGCCATGGCATTTTTGTATAGTAGTGGTCTAAAAGTAAACAACAAGATTAAAAGTTCATATTTTGGTATGGCTGGAATGGGAGCAGCTATTACACTGTGCGGAATTTTACCACAGACAATGTGGGCCTGTTGGATATTTATCCTCGCATGTGGAATTATCGGCGGAAGCGGAAATGCACATACCATCCCTGTGACTGCCTATATGCAAGAAACAATTGCTCCAGAAAAAATGGGACGCGCATTTTCTCTTCTTGGAATAATATCTGCTATAACGATGCCTCTTGGACTTCTGATAGCCAGCCCCCTTGCTGAGTGGCTTGGCATAGCTCGCTGGTTTTTTATATCTGGTGTGGCCATTAGTGTAATCACGCTAGGGGCAATTATCCTTGATAGAAAAACACAGCGACCCAAAATGGAGAAAAGCAAAGAATGCTCAAATGTGTGAAATGGAATTGTTTAATAATAAGAGTGAAACCATTATTGCGAGGAAATGACAATGGATATAAACAGAAAAAAGCGACTACTTGAAGAATATAGAAACAGACGACCTGAAATGGGCGTGATTTCGTTTCGATGTAAATATACTGGAGAAAGATTTTTGGGATTCTCTATGGACACAAAAGCGGATTTTAATAGTAATCGGTTCAAACTGTCTGCTAAAGGACATCCTAATAAACTGTTACAGAACCTTTGGGACGAATATGGAGAAAGTGGATTTGAACTTTCCGTCATTGAAATTCTGGAATACGATAATCCAGACGATGACCACAGCCGTAAGCTTGCAACCCTACTCGCATTATGCTTCGCAAACGACCCAAAGGCAAGGAGGATTTGGCGATGAACAAAAATATTGTAATCATTGCGGATGACTATGACCGCGTTGATGGTAGAAATGCGTATAAATCTGCCATAAAGCGTTTGACAATCGGTGCACCCACATTAAGTAAAAATAAAAGTATGCAGGTTGCACTACAGCTTTGGGAAGAAAGTTCAGGTGGTGAATTATCTGTTTCAACGGAGCTTCCCATTCATCAGGTTATGGATTTAATGATACTTTTAAGCCGAACAATGTTGTATTTCCGCGAAGCATATCGCCTCCCACTTCTTTACAACCCAGAAAATCCAGTTGTAGAGCGGCTCGGGGTGCAGGGAGGCGTGTTGCCCGTCACAGTCTGTACCGATAACCCAAACATCAACAACGATATTCAAACAATCTCACAGGCACTGAGTGATTTAGGCGAATTAACAGGTGAACGGCTTCGGGTATTATCCCGTATATTTGAAGATTTGGAGTGCTATTAGGATGGAACGTTCTTATATTCTGTCTCCTGCCAGACAGCTGACGGATGAAGAGAAGAAGCTTGTTTGGGAAAAACCAGATACGCACATTGAAAGTGTTGCCGAACGTCGTATATGCGAAGAAGTAAAACGCAACTGGCTACGCGGTGAGATGAAAATCACTAATATTTTGTTGGAGGGCGATGCAGGCTCTGGAAAAACTCAGCTTGCAAAAGCACTTTCCGCAGATTTTGGTTTGCCATATACGAAGATTACTTGTTTTGCTGATATGGATAAGTCAGATATATTAGGAGCGATACTTCCCGTATTACCGGAAGACAAGACTTCTTCCATTGGCGTTGAGTATGAATACTACCCCTCGGAGATTTTAAGAGCCTATGAGAATGGGTGGCTTTTAGAGATACAAGAGCCAACAGTGATTCGTGATGCCGCAGTTTTAATGGCGTTAAACTCTGCGCTTGAATCGGATGGAAGTATCAACCTACCTACCCGTATTGTTCATAGGCATCCGGATTTTATTGCAGTTATTACAACCAATCGTGGGTATAACGGGTGTCGGCCGCTTAATGAGGCTCTGCGTGACAGAGTACAGCATAGTGAAAAAATGGATTTACCTGAGATTGATGTTATGGTGGAACGAGCCAAAGCAAAGACTGGTTGCACGAACAAGTCCATACTGTACACTTTCGCACAGACTATTGTCGAATTAGATAGGGTTGCAAAAGCAAACGCTATAAAAGGTGTTGCGGGTATGCGCTCCTACTTTTTTTGGATTGATGCTGTTATGCAAAAAACGAACATCATTGATTCGCTATATCACAAAGTCATTTACAAAATAACTACGGACTCGGATGAAATTGCAATTTTGGAGCAAGCATTGTGTGCTTCGGGAACCGTGGTAGATTTAGAAAAACTCTCGGAGAAGACTATAAATACAAATGGAGATGTGATGGAAATTCGCGCCGAAGGTGAGAGCGATATAAATTTTCCTGATGCCCCGTCCGAGGATATTCCAGCGGTAGCTTTACGCAAATCCTCTGACAGCGAGGGGCATTCAAATAGCAAAACGAAAACTACTACCGAAACGCACAGCTCAGACAACGGTGATGATGGAACCCCGATATACCATGAATTATCATCCGATGAGAAAGCGGATTTTGAACAACGACAAAAGACCTTTCGTAAACAGCTAAACAAACAGGCGAGAGAACTTGTAAAGGGGTCGCCGCATGATAATATACGCCTGATTGTTCATAGACCGGAATCCACTCTTTCGCATCACTATGAATACCATCAAATTTCTTCTGAGTTGTCTCCTGTCATTCAAGAAATGGTGCGGAGAGTAAAACCAATGTTAGAACATGAGGTGTCTGTTGAGTATGCAAAATCTCGCTTTTACGGGACGAAATTCAATGTGGGAAAAATGGCTTCACCTGATTTTAGACACTTTTCCCAAAAACGTCCACCACAGGAAGAACCCACATTAGCAGTAGCACTTCGCATTGATGAATCTGCTTCCATGAATGCTTATGGAAGAATAGAAGCTGCAAAACGAGCTGCCGTTGCAGTCTACGAATTTTGCGAAGGCTGTCAAATACCTTTGCTGGTTTATGGCGATACAGCAGACCGTTCTCCTTTGGAGCAGATGTCCTTATATTCCTATATTGATTTTGAAGAACCAATGCTCAACGATAAATACTGCTTAATGAACATTAGAGGACATAGCAATAACCGAGATGGAATGGCACTGCGTATTCTTTCAGAAAAACTATTGCGAGCACCGCAAGAAACAAAGTTGCTCATCAGTATAAGTGACGGACAGCCAAAAGCTATGCCCGATTACTCTGGCGACAGGGCCATTGCGGATATGAAAAATGTCATTGAAGAATATTCCCGAAAAAATATTTTGTTTTTATCTGCCGCTATAGGGCAAGACAAGGAAACCATCTGTTCTATATATGGCCACGAGCGTTTTATTGATATAACTGATTTGCGGCAGCTTCCATCAAGGTTAGTAAGCATCATCGCAAAACATCTATAAAATGTGTATAATGCAAGAGTTAAGGAGGGAGGTATCTCATGGATTGTGTGAAAATTGGGAAGCTGATTGCAAAATTGCGAAAAGAAAAAGGACTTACACAGAAAAATGTGGCAGACGCTCTTGGAGTTTTGAATAAAACTGTTTCTAAATGGGAGTGCGGATTAGGATGCCCTGACCTATCTTACTGGGCTGACCTTTCCACCATTCTTGGCGTAGATATTTCACAGATGATGGAGGGTGAAATCACCCCTAATAAGCCAGACAGCGGAAATATTGACAGGGTTCGGTTCTATGTTTGCCCTTCCTGTGGAAATATTCTTGTCAGTACAGGCAGCGCATCCATCTCCTGCTGTGGTATGAAGATAGACTATCTGACACATGTATCTCAAAACAAAGATTTTACTATATCCGTTGAAGAGGTAGATACGGATTATTATATCTCCACCAACCACCCGATGGAGAAAGACCATTATCTATCGTTCGTGGCCTATGTGAAAACCGATAGCATATTTCTAAAAAGGTTGTATCCAGAACAAAGCCCGAACTTTCGAATCCCGATGATTTCAGGAGGTAAGTTGTATCTATATTGCACCAAGCAAGGCTTGACATCTTTTCCTGATTTATTTGGCGAGTAAAGAATTGGGGTGATATGATGCAAACAACCAAATGGATACACTGCCCTACCTGTGGGAATAAGACGCGTGCAAGAGTGCGGGAGGACACCAAACTTGAGAATTTCCCGCTGTTTTGCCCGAAGTGTAAACAGGAAACCCTTATCAATGTATCAAAACTAAATATAACACTTATCGCAGAGCCGGACGCTAAAACGCAGGAAGAATAAGACGTTAAGACGCAGAGCCGATAACCGTGAGTTTTTGAACTCACAGTTATCGGCTTTTTTCCTTTGAATAATCAAAACCGCCGTTTTCCTATTGAAAAATGGACAAGCGGAGGGTGTATTAAAGTCGCCCTTTTTTAAGGACACGGCGGTAACGACAGGAGGTTGCCGCCGTGTTCTGCTGTGCAATTCGACAAAATAACCTCTTTTTTGCACGATTAAAAAAAGTCTATCCCCTTACACGGCATATCACGCCCATCAATGTACCTACACGCATCGCATAGCAGGAAATGATTGCCATAACGCTCGGCTGAACTTTGTTCAGTCGGGCGTTTTTGTATGCCGCCGCAAAAATTATTTTGAGTTTTTTGCGGCGACTTTGGCAAATGCCACTTCGCAAATTGTAGTAGTGGCGAAAGGGGAAGCAAATCACCGCCCTTGCAGAAAGGGGGTGAGAATGTGAATCCATCCCACGAGCTACATAAGCAACACGCCTTTGATAGCTTCTGCAAAAAAGTCCTCAAAAACGAAGCCCGCAATTTCTACGTTGAAGTCAAGCGGCAGCGCGAACGGGAATCGCTTTTTTCAGAGCTATCGGCACAGGAAATGGAGCGGCTTTTTATGCTGGACGAGTACCCCAGTGAACAATCCATATTCAGCGTTTTGGAGTACGACGTTGCCATAAAAAGCGAATTGCTGGCCGATGCTCTAACGGCCCTGCCGGAACAGAAGCGAGACATCATCCTGCTTTACCACTTCCTCGGCATGACGGACAAGGAGATTGGCGACTTGCTGCACATGGCGCGTCAGACCGTCCAATACCAGCGGACAAGCTCTTTACGGCACTTAAAAAAATACATGGAGGGAAAGGCCAATGAGTAAACAAGGGTACAGAGCTTCCGGCTTGCTTCCTTACTCCGTCATCGCGGCGGCGTCCCACGGAGACGTGGATGCCATCAATGCCGTGCTGAAGCACTACGAGGGCTACATAGCTGTTTTATCCACAAGGCAGCTTTACGACGAAAGCGGATGCCCCCATGCGTGTGTGGATGACGGACTTAGGCGTAGGCTGGAAACCAAACTGATTACTAAAATCCTCACGTTCAGAGTAGCATAATTCCCCGCCCGTGCGGGAAGCGTGTTTTCCCCCTTTCCACGCTTCCCGCCTACGGGCTTTTCGTGTTGTCGTGCAGCAAAAGCCCACCGGGGAGCCGGTGAGTTTTTACGGCCTGACAATGGCCAATAGCAGCTTGACAAAGAAAGCACGCAAGATAACGGCGGCGCAGCATAACGGCAAATTCGGATACGTTCTATTTCCATACCGAGCCGGACGGCGGGTGCGCCACGACCTCTACGCGAGAGAGCGACCAACACCGACAGCCCGTGACAAGCTGGGGCAGCTTGTAGGCTATGACCGCATGGGAATGACAATGATACTCCCGTCCAGCTAACAGGCCGAGCGTTAAAAGCGTCGCAGCCAATAGGGGCGGCTGCATGAGAACCATGCAGGGGTGAAATTCCCGTGAGGACGCGGCCCGCGTCCGTCCGACTTTGTTTTCTTTTTATATAGCAAAATCAGAACAAAGGGCTGCATTCACGATGTTTTTGATGCAGCTCTTTTTTGTGGTTTTGGATAACTGAAAGGAGGGCATCGTCTATGGAAATGAGTTCGCAGGAAATCTATCGCATCGTGTTCAAGGAATACCCGGATGTGCTTGATGTAAAGCAAGTCAGTAAGCTGATGGGCGTGAGTACAAAAACCGTATACAAGCTGATAAAAGACGGCTCCCTGTCCTCATTGCGAGTGGGCAGGGAGTTTCGCGTTACCAAAGTGACGCTGATGAAGTACATGAAAGTTTTTGGGCAAGCTGCCGTCGCAAGCGATAAATAATTATTTCTTAAAAAAGTGCTGCACTTGCTGAAATGCGATATTTCATCTGCTATAATAGGAACTGTCAATAGTAGGTGAAATCATCTGTGCGAATGGAGGATTTTACATGAGAACAGGTCATCTACAAAACAAGACCATCAAGGTTGCTGGGCATCTGGAAGATAGACGTGGTTATTATCACATTGTATTGAATTGGATTGACAGAAGCGGCAACCGTGGCCGCAAGAGCATCTCTACCGGCTTTCCTGTTAAGGGCAACAAAAAGCGGGCAGAAGAAATGATGCGGCTTGCAAAGCGAGAGCAGCAGGAAATCGTTTCTGCTATGCCCGAAGTGACGGAATTGCTTTTTGCGGATTTTATGAAACAATGGCTTGAAGTCATTAAGCCGGACATCAAGCTCACTACTTATGGCGGCTATTGCATGAATGTGCGGTCTGCCATCGGCCCGTATTTCCGCGAACGTGGCATCTTGCTCCGTGAGCTGACCGCCGACGACATTAACGACTTTTATGCGGAACAGTTGGAGACGGTCAAGGCCACTACCGTTCATAAGTACCACGCCAATATCAGCAAGGCACTTAAATACGCCGTGAAAAAGGGCATGGTTCCTTACTCGGTGATGGACAAGGTGGATAGGCCAAAGCCAGAGCGATTTGTTGGCAAATTCCTGAAACAGTCTGAAACGATAGAGTTGTTTGAAGCAGTCAAAGGCCATAAGCTGGAGCTGGGTGTCATACTCGGCGCGTTCTACGGGTTGCGCCGTGCGGAAATCATCGGTTTGCGCTGGGAATCCATTGACTTTGAAGCCAATTCCATCACTATTGAGCATACGGTAACAGTGGCAAACGTAGATGGAAAGCGCATACTCGTCGTGGATGATACCACAAAGTCAAAAGCCAGCTTCCGCACATTGCCGCTTGTTCCAGAGTTTCGGGCAAAGCTGCTGGCGGTCAAAGAAGAACAGGAACACTACCGCAAGCTGTGTGGCAACTCCTACAACAAGGTTGAGGGGAAGTACATCTACACCGACCAGCTTGGAAATCGCGTCAGGCCCGACTATCTTTCCAGCGCGTTCCCCAAGTTTATGGAGGAACACGGGTTTAGACGGTTGAGATTTCACGATTTACGTCATAGTTGCGCAAGCCTGTTGCTGGCGAACGGCGTACCGCTCAAACAGATACAGGAATGGCTCGGACACAGCGACTTTGCGATTACAGCCAATACCTATGCGCATTTGGAATTTGATTCAAAACTGAAATCAGCACAAGCTATGACTTGGATTGAGAAAACATCATTGGCGCAAACTGACGAAGCGGAGACTGAACGCCCAATAACCGCAAACACAACCAATGAAAACAGCCAGCCTATGTTAGCTACATAGACTGGCCGCTGTGGGGCAAAAGCCCCGGAATGGCGGAGGCGGTGGGATTCGAACCCACGTGGCGCTCATCACGCCAAAACGATTTCGAGTCGTTCTCGTTATGACCTCTTCGATACGCCTCCGTGTATATTGTGGCTCTAAAGTCCGCTATCTTCCACTTGGAAAAAGGGCGTACATTTAGGGCGTACACAGCAAATATTTAGTTTTAATTCTTCCGCGAAAACCCCAATAAATCAAGGTTTCGCGGCAATCCCCGGAGTTTTACACTACCGCATTTCGAGTCATTTGTGTTATGGTCACTTTGAAACATTTTCAGGCTGCTTGTGGTAGCTTGAGCGAACTCTCGAAAGCCAGTCGCCACAAGGCTTTGCAGGGACTGCCCTCAAAAACCCTGATTTTTCAATGGGTTCGAATGAACCATGAAAGACGCCCCAAAAATGACCTTTAGGGCAGAACTCAGGGCAGAACTTTTTAGCCCTTTTTTAATCATAAAATAGAACACCAGACAGGTCTTTTGCCGACGAAACAAAAGAGCCGAGGTGTTCATAGTGAAAAATGAAATTGCAAACTGGAACGAGCTTCCCGATATCATGAGCAAGGAGCAATTCTACCGTATTTGCCATATCAGCAAAACAACTGCCTTGCAGCTTCTGCGCAGCGGCAGGGTGCCCTGCCAGTATAGCGGAAAGAAGACACGCTGCTATCAAATCCAAAAGGAAGATGTGAAGAAATATCTGGAGGAGCGAGCCGTCTTCCCAGAGCGGTATATGGCGCCCATCGGTTGGTATGGAAAAGGGCACACTCGCACGGCCAAGGTGGCGTTGCCGCTGGTTTGCGAGGATATGACCGAATACTATATAAGCCGTCTGGACGCTTATCCCGATGTATTGACAGTGCGGCAGATTGCAGACTTCACAGGCTACTGCAAAACTGCCATCAACCATTGGTGCCTCTGGGGCTGGCTTAAGCATTTTCGAAGAGGACGCGCGAACATTGTGCCGAAGGTGTTCTTTGTGGAGTTCTTGAACGCGGAGCATTTTCGTGCGATCAGGCGAATGACCGCACAGCACATTAAGCTGCTTAAGGACTTTCAAGCGTGGAAAAATCGCAGTGATTAATGGACCGGAGCGCATATAAAGGAAGATTGGTTAGCCATTCCTCTTTTCGATAATCTGACATGGATGTGCGGATGGCATATTCGGGAGAAAACTTTTCCACATACTGCTTAAGGCTCTTCGCCTTCAGGTTTTCCTCTGCCTTTACCTCCATTGGGATGATGTCCGACTCTAACTGGCAAACAAAATCCACCTCGGCTGTCGCCCGCTCCGCTGTCCAATAGTAAGGTTGCATGTGGCAGTCGGAGAGAAGCTGCTGCAAAACATATTGCTCTGTGAGGGCGCCCTTGAACTCTTCAAAAACGCGGTTTCCTTCCAAAAGTGACTTGAGGTCGAGGTTGGACTTTGCCGCCAATAACCCCACATCCAGCATATATAGTTTAAACGCGCTTTGGTCAACATACGCCATGAGAGGCATGTCAGGCTTTGTAATGCGGTTCACTTTATGAATCAAGCCGCAATCCAGTAACCACTGCATGGCCAGTTCATACTCGCGTGCCCTGGCCCCGTCGCGGATATGCCCATACACGAACTTTCGGTTTTCCCGTGCCAGCTGCGCCGGAATGGAGTTCCATAGCATCCGGATTCTAGGAACGGTATCGTTGGGTGCGTGTTTTGAAAAGTCTTGATCATAGGCATCCAGCAGTCTCATCTGGATGCGACGCACTTCTTCAAAGTCATGGCGCTGGGAAAAGGCATAAACAGCCTCCGGCATACCGCCAATGTAGTAATACTGGCGCAATGCGTCAATGTATTTCCCTTTGAAGGTTGTAATCATACCGAAATCCGGCTGGTCGGTGACCAGCAGTTCTGCATACTGGCTCATATCCATAGCGTCCAGAAATTCAGTAAAGCTCATGGGGTACAGGTCGAGAAACTCAACCTTGCCAACTGGGAAGGATGTTCCCTGGTGCAGCGCTACACCCAGCATAGAACCAGCCGCAATAATGGCATATTCGGGCGCATTTTCATCGAAATATTTAAGCGATGAGAGCGCACGAGGGACCTCCTGCACCTCATCAAAAATGAGAAGGGTGTCTGCCGCATTTATGGTGATGCCCGCCTCAATCTGCAGGGAGATAATCAGCCGCTCGATATCCAAATCACCTTGGAACAAGGCGGCCATGCGCTCATTGTTATCGAAATTAATGTAGGCAACATTCTTAAAATGTAACCTGCCAAGCTCTTTCATCAGCCATGTTTTGCCCACCTGCCGTGCCCCACGCAACAATAATGGTTTTCGGCCGGGACGGTTTTTCCATTCGATAAGATCATTCATAGCATGACGCAACATACACTTTACCTCCCAATTCCAGCTTATTATACTCCAATTAATCACAAAATACAAATGAAAACACTGCATTACACACACATAATGCAAATTAAAATTGAAATAGTGGTGTCGAAGTAAATAGAAAATAATCCACAAAAATTCCAATAAAATTGAATAATCGTACAATCGACGCAACAACACCTCCTCTGTACAATGTACAAAGGAGGTGTTTCTCATGACAACATTATTCGAGCAACTCGGCGGCACATATTCAATGGCAGGTGAATATATCATTCCCAACCTTTATGCTCCTGCAGGGGAATACCCTATCGGCAAATATGGCCGCATGCGGCTGGCTCATCTCAAGCGGCACCGGCGCGTGCTGTACGTCAATTTGTTGACGTCTGGCACGCTGTATGAGCATCTGTGGGAGGTTGAGCAGCGCTGCACAGCGCAGATTAAGCAGCTTGTTGCCGCCTATGC
>JAJDHT010000039.1 GCA_030266325.1 Ruminococcaceae bacterium OttesenSCG-928-I18 | reverse complement strand
AACGGGTCACGACCGGAAAACCATCTCAAAGATTTTGTTCGCATAGCTTTCTCAATATCTCACCAATATCTTTCTTTAGTTGCCCGTATATCTCTTTTCTCCGATACTTTGGCGAAAATACTATATGATACTGGCATCTCCATTTTGAATGCGCTGTGCTTTTTATCTCACTCACGTCAAAAACCTCCTGATGTTTCTTTAGTAATGCGGTCGCCAAACCGTTACTATTCTACATCAGGAGGTTTTTCTCATGCTAAAGCTCTTTTTATCTACCCCTGGTAGAACCAGGGGATTATTCATGCTAAAGCAGGACTAAAAATTTGTCTTTGAATATTTGAAAACCGCTGGGCCCACTGCACCAGCGGTTTCCGTATTTTGTGAAGTTATCCCAAATGCTTGAAGGAGGGTGCAGCCGTCCATCCTTCGTGGAATATCAAATGATAGTAGTTGCCATATTGATTACTGAAAACCTGACAACTCAGATAACCGGGTGCTGTTCAATCAGCCGCCATTTCTGATTGTTAAGGTCATCGGGTAGCATTCATTATATCAATTGGCACTCATTCCTCGCCGCCAAAGATATCCAGGTCGGAATAACGGGAACGGTCTTCCTCATAGGGCTCGTGAGATCCCAAAAAGCCTCCATTGACGCGGGTAAAGATAAGCTGGCCGGGCCACCCTCGGGTGTACTTCACAATCGTGCGCTTGCGTGTTGGCACCGGCAGGGGTTTCACAGCTCTAGCCCATCGCACCATTTCCCGGGCATACCAGTCATTGCGCGTTTCCAAATGGCGCAGGATATCGCGGTTGCGCTGACAGTAATAGGTCATATCAGCTATGTAACACTTTCGGGTGTACTTGATTACTTTTTCGCTGTATTCCAGATGCTGTATCAAAAACAGCTCTGACAAAAGCTCCTTTGAGTGACCTGTCTCCGCATGCTTCTTGTCATCATCAAACAGAGGATTTGCGCTGAGGTAGGCCACCGGTGATATCAAGATCTCCTGCGGAATGCTGGTGTGCGGGCTGTAATTCTTTTCCACAAACGCCTGCCGCACCGCTTCAAATTCCTCGGTTTCCCACGCGATAGGTACTGCGTCGGCAAGATACTTGGAAAACAGCCTGCGCTTCACATCCTCCATGACGGAATCACCCATGATGGTAGTCCCCCTGCCAGACAATTTGGGTTTCTGCTTCTTCCGGCTGCCACGGGGTATGCTCCGGCATGGCCTGGCCGGGTGAGATGACAATTTCTGCGGCCAACTCCCTGTGTAACTGGTTTATCAGGGTATCCGAGATGCTTTGCACTTCGCTGTAGTCCAGTAGTGGGCACAGCGCGGCATAAGCGCGTAGCGCATCCATAAGCGGCTTTCCCAAATCCTTTGAGGTAAGCCGCACCTTGCGTTTGCCCTGTTTATTCCGATGCCGTCTTGATTTTCCGCCTTTTCTGGGTCTGTTGATTTTAATAAAACGGTCTGTATAATGGTCAATCTCGTCATACTGGCAAGGCAATACCACGTTTCCACGCAAATCAAGCAAGCCCTGTACCCCCCTTCGTTCTTGAACAATATGCGACCATATTTGATTTCAGGCGACAGAGTCTCATTATAATCATCATACGCAATGTTTACAGTAGTCGCCCAACGGCTGATATATTTATATTCCGGCATCTTGATAATATCTATTGATGGCTGTTTCAAGCATTTGAACAGCCTTTTCACCGAGCGCATCGCCTGCATTAATTACTTTCGCATAACATCCTCCTTCAGCCGCATCCATAGTAAATATGCCAAATGCGCCGCTATCCCCGCAAGGGGTCGGTTTCATAAGTGTTGCTGTGCCACACGGAGGAGGATACCGGCGGGAGCTCACCCCGATAATGGAAGTCACTGCCGTTATATGGGCGCAGTGAAATGCCACGCTTTGCTAAAATCGCTTTGCCATTCTCAAAGGGAGCGTAATCACTGTTAAGAAATTCAAATCCGTCCAAAAGCGCGCAGTATCGTTTGAAACCTTCGGGGTATTTTGCGGGATGGGCCATGATGATATACGCCCCCAACCGCCGGGCGGCGGCAATCAGCTCATCCACGGGCGTTTCGATATTGTACCGGGGCAATTTTTGTATGCCAAGACACAGGATGTGGATTTCTTTGTTGTCCTCCTCACCATATGGGTCAAAAACGCTACATTCTGCTCCGGTGACAATATTTATCGGTATACCTTCTCTTTTAACCATTTCCGCCGCTTCGAGAGAGCCTTGAATCATATCATGGTCCGTCAGCGCAATGGTGTCAAGCTTCCGCTCATAGCAGCAAAACTTAACGACATTAAGTATATTTTCTTTGTCGGTGTCATTTAGTGTCACCTTGTGAAGGTCTTCCTGCTCCATGTTGAAATAGTAAGTGTGGTCCAATGGGTGGATGTGTAGGTCACTGGTCATGGTTTATGCCTCCATTCAGGCCCTAGTTGCTCACGTTTCATCTAAACGCAGGAATACGGCGGGTGCTGCATCACGCAATCCGGTTGTACTGTCACCTGCAAGTCACGAGGTTCATTCACGGGCGGCCCCTCTAGGCTGGGTGCGGCTCTGTTTGTCTTGCCTTTATTCTAGCGCATAATACTTGGGTTGTCAATAATCGATAATACGAATAATAGTAAAATTAACTGCAAATATATTTGCAGTTTTGTTGACAACAAGGGCCACGGGGTGTATAGTGCAAGTAGAACAGGACGGATACCGGTGGAAGTGAAGAGAGGAGCTGAGCATATGAAGCGGCGGTCATGGTTTGAGAGTTCACTGCTGCATGAGCGGATTCGGGCTGTTTTTGCCCAGAAGGATCAACAGATTCTTTATGACATCGCTTTCTGTGACCCGGAGCAACTGGTTCGGCTTGCAGCCATTTACAGGCTCAATGAAATTCACGAGATAACGGATTGCGAAATGCCCGCCGGCTACCGCAGCGATGAAGAATTTGACCAATATGGGCGCAATGAAGGCGAGCGGGAGTACCGCGAATGGTATTCCGGCCCGGTGTACGGCTGGGAAAACTATTACTTGCGCAAGTCTGCCATCCCTTATTTTGTGTCCGAGCCGCTGCTATATCAGATTGCGTGCTATGACCCCCACCTGGAGGTGAAGGAGCAGGCCGCGCGCCGGATGCGAAAACGGAGCGACCTTGAGCGCCTTTTGATTCACTATGCCGGCACCGAGATGGCCGACAGGATAGAGCGGTTGCTCAAACAATGGGACGATGGAAGCTTGCCCATACCGGCGAAGCAAATGGACAAAAGTGTTTTTGAGGTGGATAAGGAGAAGGTTGTACCCAGTGTTCCGCCCACGTTTGATGAGCTGAAAGAGACGGCCATTTGTGTAAAGACCCTCATTGGGCAAGGAAAAGGTGCCCAGGTAGACAGCATCACCCGGCAGTATGCCATGCACGCTGTGGCGTTGTTTGATGATAGGGCGCTGCTGTGCCGCCTGCTGGACCTGTACAGTGCGGACGAGGCCCGGCGGGAAATGCCCAAATTATGCCGCATGGATCTTCATGCGCACATCATCAAAAAGCAAAGTTACCCCGGCTATAACCGACGCCAAGTGGAAACCTGCCTGCAGCAAAGGGCCAATACATATTTTGGCAAGCACACAAGCCGTATTCTGACCGATGCATCCTGGTATAGCAGCGATACAAAAACCCTGCCCCGAGAAACAGACGACAGAACTGTGGATGAAAAGCTGGCCGCCATTCCGTACACTTACTTGCGCCTTGCGGCGGATGCGCTCAGCACATGGAAATACGCTGTGACCACCGCGAACTGCTCGGTGATGGAGGAGGCACAGGCCCCCTTCGCGGGCGGGTGCGCGGCGGCAAGCATGGGAGACGAGGATGACGCCTTCAGCTGGGCGTGGATTTGTTGGAACATTCTGCTGCAATGAAGGAGGAACAGTAATGAATCAAGCGCTAGGTGAACTACTGTACCGCTTGAGGGGAGCCCCCCTCTCGACGGGCCCTGCGAAGCAGAATCCCGTGGAAAAAGAGGCCCCTCTTATCAACCAGCTTATCCTTCCCGAAATTAACGAGGAGGGCACGATACTGCGCTGGTGTTCTCCCTTGGATATTCATAATCGGGTCGCTCCCCTGCTTCATCCCGCCATCATGCTGTTGCCCTACCTAAAGGAAAACTATCAAGACCCGTGTCTGCTTGTGTATAACGAAGGAACTGCGGAAAATCCATCCTGGGAGGTCATTCGGGAGCATTTGAATCAAAGATCACTGTGGGGCCACACCGCAATGGCGGAGCAGCATGGAAAATCGAATGTGATTTTTGTCCGCCGTTATGAGACGATGGCCCTGGAGGCAGGGCGCGAGCGGTTGGTCTGCGCAAAAGGCGCAGCTAGGTTTAGCAGAGATTTCATGGTCGATGTAGTTACACCGCTGCTGCCGCTGATGGACCTGATTATTCAACGGAGCGCCGAATATGAGCATAACGCGGTGTTTGGATACAATTTGCCGAAGGAATGCAGCGACATCGAAATTCAGACCCGCAAGATTGAAGCAGGGCGGTTTGCTTTTGAAAAGAGGCCCACAAAAAGCATCGCCTTCAAAAAGCTGCTGGTATGTTACAAGGAATCTCCTGATAATTTCGGCGATGGCCTTCGCACACTGCTGGCGCATTTTGCGGCCGAACCCAATGGCGCAGAACGGTTTCGGAAAATGCTGGAAACGGCAGAATGGGAGAAAAAGCGAGTTGAAGATGAGTACGAGGATTATTGCGAGATGCTGAATGAGCGGTATTAATACTATCTTGCGATAGAAAAAGCAACCTTTCTATCGCAAAGCTGCGGCAAAAAGACGCCACAGCGCGTCTCATGCAAAATTTCTGTTAAAAATGAAGGGATATTATTAACGAAATTTAGGATAATTCCCACCAACGGTTGGCATCCTCATATTGAAAGGAGCATACGACTATGTTAAAAAATAGAATTAATGCGACAAAATCCGTAAGAGTCATTGGCATCGGTGGCGCGGGCGGAAATGCTGTAGCAGCTATGCAGAAGCAAAGAACTTCCGGCACAGAGTACATCGTCATGAACACCGACGAGGCCTCTCTTGAGGCCAACCCCTGCCGGGAAAAGCTTTTGCTGAGCCAGAGCGATGCGATGGAAAGCCGCGACTCAATCAAAAGGTATCTCGAAGGTGGTCGTCTGGTGGTTCTTGTGGCGGGCCTTGGCGGCGATGCCGGCACCAATGCAACGCCGGTTGTAGCCCGGATTGCCAAAGAGATGGGTATCCCGGTGCTGTGCCTTGTCACGTTTCCCATACGTCTGGAAGGTGAGAAACGTTTGGCAAAAGCAAAGCAGGGGGCAAAAAATCTGCAAGACATTGCGGATTGTGTGGCTGTGCTGCATACCGAACAGCTGGTGGCCAGTGTTGCCGGATACACCACGCTGAATCAGGCTTTCGACAAGGGAAACGATACCCTGCGGAGGGTGGTGGAGGGCACAGCCACCATTGTTCATAATATGGGGGATGGCTTTAATGTTGACACCCTTCGAGACAGGCTGCAGGATAACGGCTATATTTCCAAAGACGAGGGTTCGTTGTGGAAAATTGGGGAAGTGTCCGGGATGACAGAGATTCATACGGGGCGGAACGCTTCTGAGCCGGAAGATGATGCGAAGCTGACAACGGCTTCAACTGGGTCCAAAAAATCAAACGATATGGAGCGCAAAAACAGCGAAGAAACTGAGGGGTACCCTTGTTACAGCTGCGACGGGTGGGATGAAACCGGAGGGGACTGTTACAGAACATCGTGCAGTCGTAACAAACACAAGTATGGCGAAGTCCCCTATGCCAGCGACCTGTACCCCAAAGGGGAGTAGTGATCCACTAAACATGGAGGTCGGTATGATGAAAAACACTTCAAAAGAATGTGCAGCAGCCTATACCCATGGAGAACTGCTATATATTGTGCAGCAGTCTGCCTCCGACGACTACATCATAACAGGCATCACCGAGAGAACGGTGGCAGAGCGCAACGGCGTGCGCCACCTGACGGCAATTTGCGTATTGTTCGTAACAAGTGGCCCCCACCGGGGCAAGTGGCTGTGCCACAACCGCGCCCCGAAGCAGTGGGCCAAGGGAAAGCCGGATTGCAAAGCACCCAGCTGGAATTTTTGGGGCGGCCACATTACGGCATCCCTTGAACAGCTCGACGTCATCGGGCAAAAGGTCTCTCGGGAAGTTTGCGATCCGGGCATGGCCGTCGAGCTGTCGGAGGAGCTATATTGCCGGGGCACTGGTGTGGAGCTTGAGGAATGGCGCAGCCCGCAAGGCCCCAGCGGAACCATTCCCGCTGCGTCCTACCACCACGGGCCACTTCTTCCCATCGGCCTGACCAGTTTTTCTGGCAAAGGTAACTGCGAGGCCAGCTATCTGTATGCACTTCCCGTTTCGGGCGAAGATGTGGACAGCCTGATTGCAGCGGACGACTACATAAGGGGTGGTGAGAAGCACAACATAGCCCTCCGCATCAAGCCGATGAGCGAGGATGAACTAAAGAATCTGCACAAAAATGACCCCGCTGTGGAGGTGTGCGACGCCATAACCCGCCTTTGGCTGCCGGAGAACACGGTGGCGCACGCCAAGCTGTCGAAAACCATCGAAGAATATCTGAAAAGCCATGGCTGATTTTTACCGTGTTAAGAATCAAAAAAACAGGCAAAGTACGAGGCCGGAAACAAACGCATTTTTGACGAAATGTTGGCAATCACAAAGAGAAAGCGGAACTCTCCGCATGCACGGTTGTTGAAGTTGTATGGCCATCTGTGCAGTCTGATGTTTCTGCTGGGCCTGGCGGCATTGTTTGGGGTGATATACGCTACCCTTAGTACGATGCCGTCGGCGCCGAAGCTGTGGATTTGGCTGACATTTGCCCTTCTGGCCCATGATGTCAAAAAACAGCTGCACAAGGAGATAAGTACATGACCCGTGATATTCTTGAAAATGAACCCATGTCAAACCTGCTGCGCGGATACACCGACACGAACGTATGTGTGTGGTGCGGCGAACAGCTAGATGGCCCCAAACTTGCGGAAAAGCATGTGTTGAAATGCCACTCTTTGGAATCCCGGTTCTACACCATCATGGGGGCCGATAGTGTTCTTAACATGAGCAGCAGTGACAAATTAATGTATCAACGGCTGTTCGAGCAAAAAAAAGCGCAGGATATCGTTGATGAGATGGAAGAAAAAGGTGTGGGAAGCATTGCGGCAGAAACGGTTCATTCAAAATATCGATACCTGCGTGAAAGCAGCATAAAGGCCAAGTTGAATGTCATGTTTACCGAGCTGCTCCAATCGCAGAGAAGGCCGCGAAAATCAACAAAGCCCAAGAACAGTACCGTGGATGCAAAACAGAAAATCGCGGCGGACTGGGTTCCCAACATCGATTCTGACGGGAAAATTTGTCAGTTCAACACCAAGAGCCAATCTCACGACCCAGACAAAAAATTGCTTCATCCTACGATTGTTTTGCTCTGCGTGCGTCTGTTTGAGGATGAGCCACATATTCTGATTAGCAACAGGGGGGGCATGCTTTGGCGCGGGCCCTTTGCTGCCCAGCCAAAGCCGGGGGACGACGTGTATGACCTGGCTGTGGGAGAGCATGTGGAGCTGGTTGACACCGGCCTGGAGCTTGATGAAAACAACCGCCCTAAAAAGCCGGCCACATTGACCGAAACGCATTTTCTGGCGGCCCTGCACCGCGGGGCTTTGGAGGAACTGGATGTTACGTTTGAGGGTGGCCGCAAAATGCTGGAGCAAATATTCTCGATGCAAAATCTTACCAGCCCTGCCTCCGGTGTAAAGACGTTTGCAACACTCCCTTTTTCCGGGCCTATGCCGGATGGAGGCTTCAACAACGAGCTGACGCAGGCGTATATTTGGCAGGTGCCGCAGCAGCTGGCCGGCCACCTCATATGCAGGGACACCTACCGGGACAGCCTGGGCGTGCTGGTTCCGTCCAGAGAATTTCCCACAAAGTTTATGCCCTTTTCCGAATGCTTGGAACGCTACAAAAGGCAAAAGGAATCGGGCGAGGAAATTTGGCTGGATGGCGCGGGGCGTGTTTGGGAATACTGCCTTGCTAACAGCATCGACAGTATGGCGTTCGCCCGTTTGCTGAAGAAGATGTATATGGAATGAGGCTGGAATGGCTGGGAGTTATGATAGACGAACCAAGGTGCGGAAAAAACCCCACAAGCGCAGGCCGAAGCAAGGAAACTGGCGGTGGCGCACTTTGATTATATTATTAGCAGTGCTGTACATGCTGTTGGCCCTGTGGCTGGCGGCCGGTAAAGCCCAACGCGAGCATGATGCCGATTCTGACGGCACCATCCAGTCGCTGCAAGAGGAAAGGAGGCGCAGCGATGGCGGAATTCACACCCCATTCTCTCCAGCTGATCCCCTACGATGGCGGCCTGCCGGGCTGCGTGTATAGCCACTGGCCCGCCTCTGGGCGGGCGATGTCCCCTGAGACCCTGCGCTCCGCATTGGATTTCTTTGAGCGGGTGGGCGCTGAAAGCCCCGTGCGTATCACCTTCACCGGCGAGGAACCGATGTTGGCGGGAACGGCCTGGTTTGCCGAAGCGCTGCCCCTGCTTCGTGCCCGGTTTGGTTCATTGGCGCAGATGGTCATCTCCAGCGGGCTGCAAGCGCTGGATGAAGATATGCTGGCACTGCTGGCCGCACATGATGTCCATGTCGAGGTTCGGCTGGACGCCTTCCCGGCCATGCATGATGCTCAGAACGGCGCCTATGCCTTTGAAAAGACTTTTGCCGCCGTGTGCCGATTGCGTGAAAAGGATTTGCCCTTCCACTGCACCTGTACTGTGACGGCCGATTTTTGGAAAAATGCAAAGGGCATCGCCCTCTTTTTCGCCGAACAAAACCTTCCATTTACCATCTGGCCTGCTGTGCCACAGATGAATGCCGCCGCAAACTGCCGCGGGAGAGTGCTTTGTCCTTCACGGGCGGGGGTGTTTTTCCGCGAGCTGCTGATGGTGTACCGCCATGGCCTTGAAGCCTGCGACAACGAAACCCTGAACGCAATGGCCAGCGCCTGCCAACAAGGGCGCAACAGCCGCAAGCCTTTTCACGGCTGCTTTGGTACCGTGGCTGCTATAGGCCCTGATGGCCTTGTATATCCCTGCTGGCGCTTTTACCATCACATGGCTTTGATGTTCAACATGGAACCACTGGAAGAAGAGGCAGAGGATGTGCTGGTGCAATGCGGCTATGTGTACCTTATCCGCTCGCAAAACGCCTACGATGATGAACGTTTATGATTTTACTGTACCTTCGTAAACAAACTCCACTTTACGACATCTATTCGATGGCAATTCCCTTTTTGTCTGTTTCATGATCTCTCCCTCACGATAGTATTCTTCTAAAACAGCACTTGTCTTGATAGCACATGCACAGAGCCGTTTTCCTAAACCAGACAATATTGAGTGCTCTCGCGTAAGAAACGGCTCTGTGGTATCTACTATCAATTCCAAAATGCATTACATCTTAAAATTGTCGAACACTTTTATATGAATTGCCTTTGAATTTGACACTACTTCCCCAAAGACACAGAGCCCGATTCAGGCTCCAGGGCGGCATAGACGATAAAACCATCCTTTCTGCACAGGCAGCGAAGTGGCTTACTTCGCTCATGGGAATCTCACCCCCGCCAGGTTCTCTGCCGGCCGCCCCCATTGCGTGAAGCTGTGGCTGGACGGAAGTCTCATTGGCCCCAACGCTGTTGTCGCAAAAACAGTCCGCCATGAACCGCTTTTCGGTCAGATGGATCCGCTCGCACCTTTGAAGCTACGAGGCGCCGACTGGTTTCCCTGTCAACGCTTCGTACCTCTCTTGGCCATCATTTACAGCGAATCTGGTCCGCTGCAGGTGGTCACCGCGCATCTCCCGGTGTCGCTTGTCCTGCGAGGTCCTTCCTCGCAAAACACGTTGGTTAGTGTACCTGTGCTGCCGGATATTCTTCTCGCAGAGCAAGGTTCAGTGATAATTACGCCCTCATATATATGCCTTGGGAGAGCCGTTTTGGCACCCCTCTCATACAAAATTCAGCATCTTTTTCTGGTGTCAACGTTCCTTCGACAAATTGTCTGATACAAATATTCCTTGTTTTGTTTAATTTCACAAGTGAGGCGCACTGTCTTGTGGTACGAACACTGTACAAATACCAAAAACTATGATAATATAAAGTAACTTTTATTTTATCGTAATTTCTGTTTCGCAAAGAGGTGCCTCAATGCAATATATTCATCGTCAGTTGGAGCGTAAGTTTATGAGTATGGACGGCTTTTTTAAGGCCGTCTTAGTCACTGGGGCTCGTCAGGTGGGCAAAACCACTATGCTCAAACATCTGGCCAAGGAACAAAATCGGAACTATGTGTCGCTGGACAATCTAGCGGCGCGTAATCTTGCCAAGAGTGACCCCGAGGTATTTTTTCAGCGTTATACACCGCCTGTAATCATAGATGAAGTCCAGTACGCACCAGAGCTGTTTAGTCAAATCAAAATCATCTGCGATGCCAGCAATGAGACCGGACTGTTCTGGCTTACAGGCTCGCAGCAGTATTCGCTGATGAAAAACATCAGGGAGACTTTGGCCGGACGTATTGGCATACTGGAGCTTTACGGTTTGTCTCAAAGTGAAAAACTAGGGGTGTACCCCGATGATGACTTGGACTTTTCCATGGAGGGGCTGATAAAGCGTGCCGCCATGGTACCTCAAAACAGTATTGTGGATGTGTTCGAGCACATCTGGCGCGGCGGTCTGCCCCAGGTTCAGCTGGCTGATGCCGAGCAACGACAGATTTACTTTAATACCTATGTGGAAACCTATCTGATGCGCGATGTGGCCGAACTTGGTGGAATCACCGATTCGCTGCGCTTTGGCCGGTTTCTGATAGCCTGCGCTGCCTTGACAGGGCAGCAGCTAAACTACAAAACCCTGGCTGATGCTGCCGAGATCACTCAGCCCACTGCCAAAGAGTGGCTGCGGCTTTTGCAGGGGATGGGCATCGTATTCCTGCTACAGCCGTACATGAACAATGAGCTGAAGCGGCTGACGAAAACACCCAAGCTGTATTTCACCGATACAGGCCTATGTGCTCACTTGGCATCATGGCTCACCCCAGAGACACTGATGGATGGCGCAGCCAGCGGCAGCTATTTTGAAAACTACGTAGTAGCCGAACTAAAAAAAGGCTATGCCTATGCAAAAAACCAGGCAAAGCTCAGCTACTATAGAGATTCCAACGCCAAAGAGATTGACATCTTTGTGGAGACTGATAACGAGATCCATCCACTGGAAGTGAAGAAAAGCGCCGCACCGGACAAACGTGAGGTGAAAAAATTTGCAGTGCTGGACAAGACCAGTCAAAATCGTGGTCCTGGCGGCATTGTGTGTTTATGCAGCGAGGTGATTCCAATCGATGCGATGGATTGCTACATACCCTGTAATATACTTTAGGGCTGGCTGTATATTTCCGCTGATGGTTGCAGCAACACGGGTGGCCAAATTATCCGAATGCTCTGCAATCAGCCCATTTTTCAACCCATAAAATGTCAAATGGAAGAAAAAGCAAACCGAGAAGGAGGGCACGGGCGCAGGCGGGTGGGCCAGTGCCACTCAAACAGTCTGGCGGCGCTTCCACAAGGGGAGCGCCACCGTTTTTACTATTTATGTTTCATACAAGGGCAACCTACTCTGCAAACAGAGCCCCAGCACTCATTTCGAGATAGTTTTCACCTGCATACCCTGGAAATGCTTCTTGCATAGCCAGTGTAAATGTTTCGGCACTGTCGCTGGATGCAACCAACTCTTTTGTCTTTTCCAGATAGTCGATCTTCTCTTGGGCAATCTCAATGGTGCGGGGAATATCATGCCCGGACAAAATCAGGGCATAGCCCTTTGTCTGGAAGTCTTGCATCTGAACGAGCATTCCATCGATTGCCTCCATGCTTGGCAGGATATTGTGTGTGTTGGATCCCACCATGTGGGTCAGGTACACATTGATGGCCGGAATCTCAAGGTCAAAGGCATCGGCGGTTTCAATCACATTGAAATCCACACCGCCGATGGTCATGGTTCCGGGCTGCACAAGTTCGTATTCCGTGGGCAGGTTGCCGTCAATGGCATCGCCAAACGTCTCTACAAACCCGGCAACCAATCCCGCTTCACCCAAACCTTCGGAGGCATAGGTCTGCGCTTCGGGATGAGCATCCCCACCCGCCGGATGGTAAGCAACGATTACCGAGTTGACTGGTTTGCCCAACTCGTCAATATACCCTTGCAGTTCCTCTATGTTGTCATAAAAGCCGATCAGTTCAATCACAATAACCTCATCAGCGGTTTCCAACAAAAAATTCTCGTCGGTGATGGGGTCATTGGTTTCGTAAGCGTGCAGTTTCAACTCTCCAAAATCGTAGACTAGCATTGTGCCAACGCCCAGTTCTTTTGTTTCCGGGGTGGGAACGTCTGTCTGAACTGGATCGCTTGTGCTGTCGGCTGGGATATTTTGGCTGTCAGCAGTGGAGCTTTCACTTTGACCCGTCGAGCTTACCGTAGGTAGTGTCGCAATAGAGTGCCAAAACAGTCGATAATATGTGTCAAAAAAGTTGCATCCAAATATCATGCGCTGGCAAGTCGAAAAAAGGATAGTTGTTCTGCTTCATTGTGAACACATTCTTCTTTTGGAAGAAGCGCGAAGAGGCATAACCCGAGCAGGAACAGCGCATCCCTCTTTCTGCGATAATAAGTGCTTCGTTCCATTCTGAGCTTGTCCAGCATGGCTTTCTCCGGAAGTCGATATTGCGACAAAAACTGCAGATTAATAATTGTGAAATACACCTCGCCATGCTCAGGATATTTTTTCAGGCTTTGTACTGCTTTTTCGATGAACAAGAATAATAATCTGTTTTCAAAAAGCCTGCAAACCTGTGCTTCAAATTCCTGTAGATTTTTCTCTGGTTCGAAGGTGGTTAATACAGTAGCCCCTGTTTCAATATCACCCATACCGATGTCTTCCAAGCAGTAAAGCAGTTCGCGTTCGCGTTCCAGCAAAACCCATTTCAAGTCTTTGTAAATCCGTAGGACAGATTTAGTCTGTTTGATGAGCGGATCAATATTAGCCAGGATATTGTCCATGTCATAGTATTTCGCGATGTTTGAGTGCATGATATCCCTCCCCTAAAGAGGCAAAATCCGGCAAGACAGTTTTGTCTTGCCGGAGCCCCATTATTTCATCATAACGGCCATCAGCCGGCAATCGGTTCGTCCAGATCGAGTTTGTTCTTTTCGGATTTCATCATACTTGCAGGCATTTGGGGTTCATATGACCAGATTAAGCAACCTCCAGGCCAAAAGCCATTCTCTTTTGGCTGACTGTTTGCCACAGCTTCAGCCGAACGTGCTGTCATATCGAGTAACAAATTTTTCATTTCATTTCTCCTTGTTTTTTCGGGTTCGTTGCGGGGGCGAATAGTAGATGTATTACAAACATTCCAAATGCAACTGGGAACGCGATTACTTTTGCTCCCAAAAGGAATGCAACAGCAGTGACGACAACGAGAACCAAAGTAATGCCGCACAGTTTTCCGAATCGTCCTACTATATCAGTTTTTAGTTTTTTGTCATTGATGTGTAGAATTTCAATATATGAATAGATCAAAGTACAAACTGCCATTCCGAGCCAAATGAGTGACATTTTCTGCGACGTGGAAAAAGAATATGATATTGTCATCAAACTATAGAGCCCAACGGACAGGAAAAAACATTTATAGTATGCGTCACAGTGGTATAGCCCCACTATATTGCGAGCTGTCCAAAACACCGCTGAATAAATAATGCACGGAAGAATCGTTTTTGTCAGAATACCAATTGTAAAAATTGTTGCCGTGATGATCAGCGCAGAAAGAATAAGTGATAAACCATATGCAATGCAGTCACGACGATCTCCGTCAATCACTGATTCGTTCACCATTTTATTGCTGATGCTGAGCGCGATTTTTTCTAACATTTTATGGGGGTTCTCCTGTCAGGTGATGCTTCCAGAATAACCATGATGCCGCGATCCCACAAGACGTTTTGACTGAGTGGATGAATTTTGTTACCGAGTGGTCGCTATTTGCAACCGAGTGGTCACTGTTCTTCAAGTGACATGGCGTTTTTCAACAGAAGCGTAGCATGCGCTGAAAACACCCCATTTGAATATTCAATAATGAAATGGCCATTATGCTTTTCACATATTTCACGTACGATAATTGTTCCATAGCCGTGCGAATCGATATCCCGTTTTCGTGTGATAAGGCGATTATTCACTTTTAGCGGAGCAACCTTATAAGGATTTGTTGTGACAACATTCAGATAGCCGCGTTGAACATAGCAGTTCAAGGTGATGAACCTCTTTTCGACCGGAACTTCTCCATTTGATTCAATTGAATTATCGAGAATATTGGACAAAATTGTTGCGATATCTATCGAAGGCATCCCCTGCGGGGGAAGAGTTTCAGATACAATTGTCATTTTCGTGCAATGATCTTCTGCTGCGGCTGCTTTGATACTTATCATCGAGTCGATGCTGCTTATCCCTGTAAAGTGCTCTATCTGGGTATCAGGCAAACGTGCAGAATAGCCTGCAAGATAATTCAGTGCTTCAGTGATTTCATTATTGTTTATCAACAAAGCAATATTATTCAATGTATTCTTGAAATCGTGATTCACCTTTTTCAGCTTCTCTTTATCCTTTTCGAACAATTGGAGATCGTTTTCAAGCCGGGCTTTTGTAACATTTGAGATATACTCGAGCTGAGCCTTAATATAATGGGAAGAGATTGTTGCAAAAAGAACCACCGTAAGAATATTTACTATAAGAAAAAGCAAAACCATTACAGCCACTATTTCTGGCTTAACCTTTGTTTGCAGAAATGGGTTCACAGCCACGAACCCCAATGACAAGGCACAGCTACATCCAACTATAGTGTCTAAAATCACCCAGTAGATTGCTGGAATGTTCCAACTGATCCGGTTAAACCCCAGAGTTAGCGCTATGGACAAGAACAATTGGATCATTTTGGCAGTGAAACTAAAAATCATTCGTTGTATAGGACAATTCGATATCGTTGTCACAATGTCACCGCCAAATACTGTCATTAATATATTTCCAACGAGCAAATCTGCAATTATGTTGATGTAGAAAACCGCGACACAAAAAAACGCCGCAATTTGAGGCGGCGTTTGGTAGATAAGCAATGATGCAATTGTCACAAATATTAGCGTGAAAGTCACAACGGCGAATATATTTGGCAGTGTTAGATAACTGGATATTATTGTGACACCTGCGATTATGAAAAAGAGGAGAATTCCAGCATATCCTCGTCGCCTTCCTTGTCCAAGCATTTTATGCAGAGTAATTGAGCAAATCAGCCACTCCGCCACCGGAAAAAGATATGCATTCAAATATGATAATCTTTCCACATCATCAGCCCCTTAGTGAGTGCATAAAATTGCCAAGAACGGTTTTATGATATCTTCGGCTCAAGCCAATTCGCTCTTCGTTGTCAAGCAGGACTTCTTGCTTCCCCACAGCCTTGATGTGTTTTGGGTTTAAGAGAATGCAACGATGTGCCTCAATGAATCCTCGTTCCTTAAAGTCGTCACGAATACGCTTCCAATTCACTCCCTTGACCGTATAGGTAGCATCCTCCGCATGGAGCAAAACCTTACGGTTTGAACTTTCAAAGAACAAGATATCCGATAGATAAAGACGCAGCCGCAAATCCAAATTAGCATGTCGACTATTCTTGGGCATTTCAACATCGAAAAAAACATAATCCTCAGAACGCGTCTGTTGGAGCGATTCGAGTAAGCAGGCAATTTCCGTGCTTAATCGGTCGTCAATAATCGTTTTAGGGATAAATGCATCTGCTTTATAATGGAACGCGTTAAAGATTTCCGCATCATAAAGTGTAATAAACACGATTTTACAAGATGAATCGAGCTGACGTAATTCCTTGGCCAGAGTGGTACCCCTTACTTGTGGCATTTCAATATCAAGGAAAAACACATCAAATCTCTTTGGGTGGAACTTGACCTCATCAAGAAGTTCTGCCGAAGAATAAAAGCGCACAATTTCTACGGTCAACTCATATCGTTTAAGTTGTTGATCCAGTTTCTTTGCAAAAATCGTCGCAAAAGTAATGTCATCGTCACATATTGCAAAAGTCACTGGTTCACCCCAATCGCCGTTTTTGTATCAGTCACCCATCAGATATTGTCCTTTCAGTACAATTCGCGCGTGTGCACAAATCGCTTCTCGCTGTTTAGGTGATGCTTTTTCCATAATTTCAAATAGATCATATTTGCAGTAATCTGGTGCGCCGGTATTTGTTCCTGCAATAAGAGCACCAATATCAACACCCAAATAATCTGCAATATCGGAAATTGTGCTGAGTGTGACCGAAGTATCCCCACGTTCGATTTTGCTGATGTATTGGTCAGTGAGTCCAACCGCCTCAGCGACATCTTTTTGGCGTCTATTTTTTTCTTTTCTTATTGCCTGTATTCTGGAACCAATTAGCTTTTTATTGATGCCCATGCTCTCACCACCTATTATTATTGTAAATAATTAGGCGAAATAGTCACAGCGACTAAACTTGCTGATTGTGATTGATAGTATCATTCATATTCATTTTCATCCGTATCCCGAGACATTTTTTTGAAAAATATTATGACAGGAGATAACCCATCCAACAAGTGCCACATCACAAACATGTACATATATCTAGACCGACGGTGCGGTAGGTACTTCGACTTGTTTAAATCCATACACACTATTTGTAATTTGCTATACCCGCCTGCAACATGGCGGTCCAAAATGCCAATGCCATCTTTATGTCTATTTTTCTTGTCTGTATTGCCCTTTCTTCAAGTGAGTACTTCTGGGTGGGTCATCATGAACCAAGGCTGGGTTCAGTAAAAAAGCACACCTATCTCTTGACGTGAAGCGCAAATTTTTAGCGCTTACATTGACAAAGTATATATTCAAGTATATACTTAAATTGAGGGAGGTGACTAGAATGGATACTGCAAAAATATTTCAAAATGGCAGCAGCCAAGCTGTTCGTTTGCCTAAGGAGTGCCGCTTTTCCGGCGACGAGGTATATGTAAAGAAGGTTGGTACAGCGGTTATGCTCTATCCAAAAAATCAGGTATGGGAAACATTTCTAAATGGTCTTGACGGGTTCTCGGATGATTATCTTGCCGATGGACGCGACCAGGGCACGCAACAATCCAGGGAGAGCCTATGAAGTATATGCTTGATACCAATATCTGCATTTACATCATCGCTAAGAAGCCAGGGAATGTTCTGGATAACCTTCAGATCAAAATGAAGGATGGATTTGCTATTTCCTCGATAACTTTAGCCGAGCTTGAATATGGTGTGGCCTACAGCGAAAAGAAGGAAAAGAATGCTGATGCACTTGCCCAATTCCTGGCATTCATCAGCATCCTTCCATTTGATGAGGCCGCAGCAGCTGAGTATGGAATCATCCATGCGGATCTACGCAGCAAAGGGACGCCTATTGGACCACTGGATGAACTGATAGCCGCACATGCTAAGGCGGAAAACCTCATTCTTGTGACAAACAATACCCGAGAATTTGAGCGTGTACCTGGATTAAAATTAGAAAACTGGGTATGAGTAATGAATGCGCAATGCCCGATGCGTTTTGCACCGGGTACTGTGCATATCTTTCTATTGTAAAGTATAGAGGTTTGAACTGTGGCTCCCGTTTTCTCTGTATCGTGATTCCTTAGATAAGTATCCTGCGCTCACCAAATCTGACAGCGCACGTTTTATTGTGCTCCGGGAAAGATCCAACTCCCTTGCAATTGTACGCACGGAAGGATAACACTGTCCATCTGCATTTGCACGGTCACGCAGGTACATATAGACCACCTTGGCCCTGTGGGATAGCTCAGCATC
>JAJDHT010000038.1 GCA_030266325.1 Ruminococcaceae bacterium OttesenSCG-928-I18 | reverse complement strand
CTGATTCCGGACTAGAGCGGCAAAAAGTTTGTCCGGCAGTGCAAGGGGGCGCGCCCTTGCTGGCTTTGGGTCGCGCCTTCTTTCTTGCCGCTATTTTACGGGCCGTTGGGTACGATGGTTCGAACAAAAGAGCGATCGTACCCTGTTTTTTGCAAACCATTTAAATGCGGCGTGTTTTTGGGAAGAAAAGTCTATTTTTAAGCTGAAGGAGAAGATTGCTGATGAAACTGGAATTGGGCAATTTCCACGTCAGAGAGATTCAGTTTGGTCCCCTGACGGAATATAAGGATGGGGTGCTCACCGTCAATAAGGCGGAGGCCCTCGAGGTGGTTAAGCAAGACGATCATATCACGAAGGCGGAGCTGTATATCGCAAACCCCGGCGACAAGATCCGCATGACGCCGGTAAAAGAGGCGATGGAACCGCGCTGCCGCGTGCAGGGTGGGCCGGTGTGGCCGGGGGTCACAGGCGGGATTATCCAGGCGGGAGACGGCGTGACCCACTGCCTCAAAGAGATGAGCGTCATTGTGGTGGGCAGCCATATGGGTGGTTTTCAGGACGGACTGATTGATATGAGCGGCGAAGGGGCGAAATATACCTATTACTCACAGCTGCGAAACCTGGTTCTTGTGGCGGATACCGACGAAGACTTCGAGCGGGAAGAGCAGCAGAAGAAAAACCACGCCCTTCGCTGGGCCGGCATGCGCCTGGCCGAGTACCTTGGCCAGACGGTGAAAGACAAGAGCCCTGAGGACACCGACGTCTATGAGACAAAACCCCTGCTGAACCGGGACGAAAAAGAAAACAAACTGCCCCGCGTGGCCATTGTCCTGCAGCCCCAAAGCCAGATGGAAGAGATGGGCTACAACGACCTTGTCTACGGCTGGGACTGCAACCACATGGTACCCACCTTCATGGACCCCTGTGAAATTCTGGACGGTGCCGTGATCTCCGGTTCCTTTATGCCCAGTTCCTCCAAATGGTCTACCTACGATTTCCAGAACTTCCCGATGATCCGCCGGTTATTCGAAGAGCACGGCAAGAGCATCAACTTTGTGGGCGTGATCCTCTCGAACCTCAACGTGGCGTTGGAGCAAAAAGAGCGCAGCGCATTGTTTGTGGCTCAGATTGCAAAGAACCTCGGGGTGGACGCGGCGATTGTGGCCGAGGAGGGGTACGGCAACCCCGACGCCGACTTCATCGGCTGTATCGTCGCCCTGGAGGACGCCGGGGTCAAGACCATCGGCCTGACGAACGAGGCCACGGGGCGTGACGGCGCCAGCCAGCCGCTTGTGGCGCTGGACGAAAAAGCCGATGCCATTGTCTCCTGCGGCAATGTGTCCGATTTGATCGAACTGCCGGCGATGGAGACGGTCTTGGGCGAGCTTGAAAGTCTGGCCCGCGACGGAAACTCCGGCGGCTGGTGGGATGACGAAATTTTAGGCCCCAGTGTACGCGAGGACGGGTCCATCATTTTGGAAAACAACGCGATGTTCTGCGGGGACCAGGTTGTGGGCTGGTCCACCAAAACCATGGCCGAATTTTAGGGGGTGGAGAAATGAAAAAGGCGATTTGTTACATCAACCAATTCTTTGGCCAGATTGGCGGGGAGGACAAGGCGGACTACGAGCCTGTGATCCACGACAAATTGGTGGGACCGGCCATGGCGTTCCAGCAGGCCCTGGGTGAAGACGTGAAGGTCACGCACACCATCGTCTGTGGGGACAACTTCATGGGCTCCAATACCGAAGAGGGCATCGAGACGATTCTCGGTTTTCTCAAAGACAAGCAGTTCGATCTCTTTTTCGCGGGGCCCGCCTTCCGTGCGGGGCGCTACGGTGTGGCCTGCGGGCACATATGCAAGGCGGTGCAGGACACCTTTGGGGTGACTGCGATCACAAGCATGAACGAAGAAAACCCCGGTGTGGAGATGTTCCGCAAGGAGATGTATGTCTTTGAGGGAGGCGCCTCGGCGGCCGCCATGAAAAAAGACGTACCCGCGATGGTGAATTTTGCGAAAAAAATCTTGAATGGGGAAGCGCTGAAACCGGCCGCCGAAGAGGGATATTTCGGCCGGGGCATCCGCAGACAAATCTGGCTGGACCCGCCGGTGGCTGCGCCTGACCGAGTGATGGACATGCTGCTGAAAAAGGTGAAAGGGGAGCCCTATCAAACCGAGCTGCCCATACCCAAGGCGGACCGCGTGCCGATTGCCGAGGCGATTCCTGCCGACGAGCTTGCCAAGGCGGAGGTCGCACTGGTCACCTCGGGCGGCATTGTGCCGGTGGGCAACCCGGACCGCATCCAGTCGGCCAGTGCTACCAAATGGGGCAAGTATGATGTGTCGGCGCTGGAGAAGCTTAAGGGCGGTGAATTTTTCACCATTCATGCGGGCTATGACCCCGCCGCCGCCAACGAAGACCCCAACCGTACCGTGCCTTTGGATGTGATGCGCGAATACCAAAAAGAGGGCAAGATTGGCGGGGTGTACAAATATTTCTATGCCACGGTGGGCACCGGCACCACGCAGGCGGAAGCGGCCCGGATGGGCCGGGAGATTGCCGAGGAGCTGAAAAAAGACGGCATCAAGGCCGCCATCCTCACCTCTACCTGAGGCACCTGCACACGTTGCGGTGCAACGATGACAAAAGAGATTGAAAAAGCGGGCATCACGATTGTACAGATGGCCAACCTGTTGCCGGTGGCAAAGACGGTCGGCTCGAACCGGATTGTACCCACCATCTCTATCCCGTATCCGCTGGGAGACCCCGCCACCCCGGTGGAAGAGCAGCACAAACTGCGCAAACACCGCGTGGGGGTGGCGCTGGACGCATTGGCCACACCCATTAAAGAGCAGACGGTATTTCCTGTGTAAGCGTTTACACAGGCGAGACAGGCTGGTTTTCGAAAACACCGTAAGAGTTTTTCAGATACTATGCGGTGTTTTTGTTGTATCCATAGATGCCCCAAGGCCGCCTTGGGGTACCGCCACGTCTTCCGGACACCCGGAACGTACCGCAGGGTGCGCACTGCCCGACGTCGATTAGGATCTTATAGAGTTTTTTCATAGTCACTATTCCTGTTAGGTCTTTGTTGAGCAGACCGGCGGTATGATAGTGTGAAGTTACTTTTATGAAGTTTTTTATTATAAGCAATGTGGGTAAAGTAAAGGAGGCTATCCATGGGGAAATGTGATGAGACCTGCCAGGGCTGCGGATATGAACTGAGGAGCAGTAAGATTCTGGGGCGCCCGGACTGGAGTGACCTTCGGGCCATGTTCAAGGGGGTGGGCTTTGGTGACGATGACCTGGAACGCCCGATCATAGGCGTTGCCAATACCTGGAGCGAGATCAACCCCGGCCACACCAACCTGCGCATGCTGGCCGATTACGTGAAAAGGGGCATCTACCGGGCCGGTGGAACCCCGGTTGAATTCGGCACGATAGGAATTTGCGACGGTTTCCCGACGGCGAATGAGGGTATGTACTATGTGCTTCCCTCCCGTGAGGTGATTGCCGACAGCATCGAGGTGATGACCGAGGCCAACCGGCTTGACGGCCTGGTTTTGCTGGGCTCCTGCGACAAGATTGTGCCGGGGATACTGATGGCGGCGGCAAGGCTGAACATCCCGTGTATTGTTGTGAACGGGGGCCCCATGCTGAGCGGGCCGGAGTATAACGGACGCCCCTCGGACGCCGTTTCCCCCACCGAAGCCATGGCCCTGCATTCGATAGGGGAGGCGAGCCTGGAGGAGGTCATCGCCATGGAGGAACTCTGTTGCCCCACCTGCGGTTCCTGCTCATATCTTGGCACTGCCAACACCATGTGCTGCCTTTCGGAGGTGATGGGAATGACGCTTGCGGGCACCGCCATGGTTCCGGCGGTGTATAACGAAAGGATCCGCATCGCGTTTGCCTCGGGTGAAAAGATCGTTGAACTGATTCGAAAAGGGATTACATCCCGTGATATCATCACGAAAGAGTCCCTGACCAATGCAGTCAAGGTTTTGCTCGCGTTCGGCGGCTCCACGAATGCCGTGCTGCATCTGCCGGCCCTCGCCTACGAGGCGGGAGTAGACCCGCAGCTCATTATCGATGAGATTGACAAGCTGTCCAGCGAAATCCCTCTCATCGTGAAAGTCAATCCCTCTTCCCATTATGATATGGAGGCCTTTCACATAGCGGGGGGCGTGCAGCAGGTCATGAAGGAAATGCGCAGCATCCTGGATACCGGCTGCATGACGGTGGACGGCGTGACGGTTGCGGAAAACCTGGACAAATTCTATAATAAATACGGGGAAACGAACCGAAATATCATCAAAACACTGGAGGAGCCGTTCAGCGAAGAGAGCGGGCTGGCCATCCTTCGTGGCAACCTCGCCCCGGACTCGGGCGTTGCAAAACCCGCGGCCATTCACCCCGATGCCCACTATTTTACGGGGGAGGCCATTGTGTTTGATTCGGAAGAAGAGTGCATGGACGCGATCGGCAAGGGCCGGGTCAAGTCGGGGCATGTCGTGGTCATCCGGTACGAGGGGCCCAAGGGAGGCCCGGGGATGCGCGAGATGTATAAGCCGATGAAACTGCTCTACGCCCAGCATCTGGACACCTCCACCGCCCTGATTACGGACGGCCGCTTTTCGGGCACAAACAACGGCTGTTTCATTGGGCACATTTCCCCCGAGGCCGCAAACGGCGGCCCGATTGCCATCGTGCGGGACGGAGACAAGATCACCATCGATATAAAAGGCAGAGACCTGCATCTTGATGTGACCGAAGAAGAGATGGAAGAGAGGTTTAAAGCCTGGAGCTACACGCCCAAGAAAACGCATGGGTATCTGTCTTTGTACGCAAAACTTGCCTCCTCCGCCGACAAGGGCGGGATCATCGATCTGGACAGGGTATAGACGCAGAACACACGCAAGTATTTCCTCTGTCCGAAGAGAAGAAACAATCATCCGGCCAAAGCAGGCACGATCGAAACCGATGTGGTTCCAAAGGCAGCCGGTTTTGTGGGAGGGGAACGGAAAAACCGTGGAAAAAACGAAGTGGTGTCCTTTTGGTGGCCTTGTCCTCTGTTCTGTATGGCTGCATGCCCTTGCTGATCAAGATTGCCTATGAAAACGGGGGCAACCCGATCTCCACCGCCTTTTACCGTTTCTTTTTGGCGTTGCCGCTCGTCTTTTTGCTCATGAGGCGGCAGGTGGGGCGCCGGTGGCTGCTGAGGGGGCCCACCCTGCGAAAGACGATTCTGCTTTCGGTCGCGTTTGGCCTGACCCCTTTCATGATGCTGATTGCCTATAGCTACATCACCACGGGAATGGCCACGAGCATCATGTACATCTACCCCGTTTTCGTGTTGCTAGGCAGCATTCTGATCTATAAGGAAAAAGCTTTACCCATACGCATTTTCTGTGCCGGCCTGTGCATATTGGGCGTGTTTTTGTGCTATGCCTCCGATTTTCAGGGCAATGCGATCGGGGTCTCGCTGGCGGTTGCGTCGGGTGTGGCCTATGCGTTCTATGTTGTCTATTTGGGCAAGAGCGGGCTGGCCGAAGTGCCCTCTTTTCAGCTTGTATTCCACGTGCTTCTGTTTTCCAGCATCGGGCTGTTTTTCGTCGCGCTTTTCAGCGGGGAATTGACCATTGGCATGAACGCGACGGGCTGGGTGGCGACGATCTGTTTTTCGCTGATTGCCTCGGCTTGTGCGGGGCTTCTGTTCCAAATCGGCATCACGCGCATAGGGCCGCAGCGCGCGGCGATTTTAAGCGCGCTGGACCCGGTGACCTGTGTTTTAATCAGTGTGTTCGTTTTGAACGAGGCTTTCACAGTGACCATCTTCTTTGGGATCGCGTGTATCTTGATATCAAGCACGGTGCTGGCTTTTTTGGACAAAAATTAGCTTTGTCCGGGCGGGGTCGATTGCCTGCCATCGCAGAGCGTACAAAACGGGGCTGCCGTAATGGGTTTGTTGGGGGAACCTATGACGGCAGCCCCGTTTTGTCGACTGGACGGCAAAGCCTTCGCGCCGAAAAACAGTGAATTCTTCTCCAATCTGAACCCATTAAACTTTCCCATACTGGATATGTAAGTGGGTTCAATTGTGTGTTATATTGGGTGCAGGCACCACAGAGCACAGGTTCACAAGGGAGGCAGACACCGTGAAAAAGATAGGGTTTATCCTGAACCCCGTGGCCGGTATGGGCGGCCGCGTGGGGCTGAAAGGCAGCGACGGCGCCGACACCATCGAACGTGCCAGGGCCCTTGGCGCCAAGCCCGAAAGCGCCGCAAAGGCCAAGCGGGCACTGCAGGTCTTGGCCCAGCGCAAGGATGGGCTGCTCGTGCTCTGCCCGCCGGGCGGCATGGGCGAAGACGCGGCGCGCGCCTGCGGCCTGCACGTACAGGTGCTGGGCGAGGCAAAGGACGAAACCACGGCCGAAGACACAAAACAGGCCGCCAGGCGTTTTGCGGCCGAAGGGGCCGAAATCATCCTTTTCACCGGTGGCGACGGCACGGCGCGGGATATCCTCGACGCCGTGGGCGCCGACATCCCGGTCATCGGCGTGCCGGCGGGCTGTAAAATCTACTCGGGCGTCTATGCCGTAAAGCCCGAAAAAGCGGGCCGCCTCGCCCTCGATTTCCTCGACGGCAAAGTCCGCCTGATCGAGGCCGAGGTGCTCGACATCGATGAGGAGAGCTTCCGCCGGGGCGACCCCATCTTCTCGCTCTATGGCAGCCTGCGCGTGCCCCACGATAGCAACCTGCGGCAGAACCTGAAAATCGTGAAACCGGCCGACGAAGACGTCACGGTGCAGGGTCTCTCGCGCGAACTGGCGAGCGGGCTGGAGCGCGACACCCTCTACCTCGTCGGCTCGGGCTCCACCACCTCGGTGCTCATGGAGGTGCTGGGCCAAAAGAACACGCTGCTCGGCGTCGACGCGCTGTACAACGGCGAGGTCATCGCCAACGACCTCAGCGAGGACGACATCCTCGCGCTGCTCGACGAATATGCCAGTGTCAAACTCATCGTCACGGTCATCGGCGGGCAGGGTTACCTCTTCGGGCGGGGCAACCAGCAGCTCAGCGCCCGCGTGCTGCGGCGCATCGGCAAGGAAAACATCACGGTCATTGCGGCCCGCAGCAAGATGGAGGCCATCAAAACCCACCGCCTCTATGTGGACACCGGCGACGAGACCGTCAACCGCGGCCTGCTGGGGCCCTACAAGGTGTGGGTGGGGCCCAACGAACACATGGTCTTCACGGCGGAAAGCTAGAATAGACAAAAAATAAGAGGCTGCTGCAATTCGCTCAAAATAGTGCACAGGCGCAACCCGGGCAGGGGAAACGCCTGTGTTTTGCTGTACATTAACCCCCACGTTATGTGGTATATGTGGGGGCACAGAGATGCTTCAGTCATCGACAGGAAAAGACCTTCTCCGCTACAATAAGCGAGGCCCGCCAACCGCACAAAAGTAGAAGGGAGACCGGTCTAATGGGTGACGAAAGCTTCGAAGGAAAGAAATTTATGGCAAAATCAAAGTGGACATAGAAAAATTTATAAAAGAACTGTGTGAGCATAATGATGTGGAAATCCACAATGCAGAAGCGTGCATTGTTTTGCTTATTTACTGTGAAAGAGTTCAATGTTTTGCTGGCTTTACATGTCGAAGCTGGAATATGCACATTGTACTCTTCGTTCTAATGAAGTAAAATGCTGTTATGGGGAGCTACAGCAAAGAGAGGAACCGGGAGGCGGTTTTCATGGGCGGAAAGGCAAAACCGGCAAATGGTGCCGCCTTACCGGGCGGGGAAATGCCGGGCGGAAGAAAGCGGCACACCGCGCTGAATATGTTCCTCTACTTTTTTGCTGTCCTTTTTTTGTTTTCACTCATTGCGCTGCTGACAAGGAATTCGGCCGTATTGATTGACGACAGGGCAGAGCTTTCAAATTTCGATTTTTCCTCCCACGTCGGTCACATCGACGCCAAATGCTTCGATTGGTATCCCGCTTCGTTGTACACGCCGGAGGATTTCGCGCAGGGCCGCGTCACACAGCAGCCCCATGTGGACGACGGCAAAACCGGGTATTACACTTATCGGCTTTTGCTGCCCCTGCGGCAGGGTGAGGTCTACGGCCTGACGGGGTATAGCGCCACCCACGCGCAAACCCTGTGGGTGGACGGTGTGCTCCTTTCTTCGGTGGGCGTACCTGGCGACAGCCGGGAAACCATGACGCCCAAAACCAACTATTTCACCGTGTACTTTACCGCCGGGGCGGAGCCGACGGAACTCATCATACAGCGCTCCAGCTTTGTGCACGCCAATACAGGCCAGCTCACACCGCTGTATCTGGGGCCGCAGGCGCTCATTACCCAAAGGAACAGCGGGGAGCTGATCAGCATCAGTGTTCTGCTGGGCAGCATCCTCATGGCCGCTCTGTTTTACTTTGGTCTGTTCATGCTCTTCAAAGAGCGCAGGCATTTTTTGTGGTTTTCTATCGCCTGTTTTTTCATCATCCTGCGCACCATTACGGTGGACAACAAGCTCATCATGTTTCTGTTGCCAGACCTTGACTGGGAACTTGCCCTGAAGCTGGAATATCTCAGTACGGGCCTGTTCTCGCTTTTTGTTGTGTTGTTTGTGAATGCCATCTTTGAAAAACGGTTGAACCGGCGTGTCAACCAAGTCGGTTTTTCGGTATATATCCTCTACAGCGCCCTCGTGCTGCTATCGCCCGCCCTCGTGTACACTCGCTTCAAAGCGGTATTTTTGCTCTTTGTCATGTCCTACACCCTCATTGTCATGCTGCAAGTGGTGCGGCTGATTGTAAAGAACCCTGCCTTCCGGCACCTGGAGCAAATGCTGATTGTGATCGGGGGCGCCGCCTACATCGCCGCGTCGCTGGCCGATATCGTGCTGCACCAGCAGGGCGGGCAATTCGACAACACAAACGTGATCAAAATGGGCACGCTGGTGTTTGTGTTCCTCAACACCTTGGCGCTGGCGCTCGACTTCCAACGCACCGAGGCAGAGCTGGCCGCCGCGCAGGAGAGCGAGCGGGAACTGGACGAAAGCAACCGCCTGCTTGCCCGCCTGAACGACATGAAAACCGAGTTTATGGCGAACATCAGCCACGAGATGAAAACGCCGCTGACGGTGATGTCGGCCAACGCACAGCTGAGCAAGGCACTGGTGAAAGCGGGGGCGGACGAGGCTGAAATATCGCAGAGCCTGGACGTGGTAAGCGATGAGGCTGGGCGCCTTGCCCGCATGGTGAGCGAGGTGCTGGATTTGAGCATCATGCAGGAAAACAGAGGCGGTTTTGTGCCGGTGGATCTGCGCGCGCTGCTGGAAAAGACCGCTGAAGTCTACCGCACCCTGCTTGCCCAGCGGGGCAACACCCTTACGCTGCACATCCGTGGCAACCTGCGCCCGGTTTGTGGGGACGCCGACATGCTGGTGCAGGTGGTGGTGAACATCTTGGCCAACGCCAACACCTATACTCAAAACGGCAAGGTTGCCATTGCCGCTGCCGAAGACGGCGGCACGGTGGCGGTGGAAATACGCGACACAGGTAGCGGCATTTCACCGGAAATACTGCCCCATGTGTTCGAGCGGCACCGCACCGGCGGCGAAAGCGGCGCAGGGCTGGGCCTGCCTATCTGCAGCGCGATCATCAAGCGGCATGGCGGGCGTATCGAGATCCATAGCGAGGTGGGCACAGGCACGGCCGTCCGCTTTACGCTGCCGGTCTGTGGGGAGGGGGAAAACGATGGACAATAGCCATATCCTTTTGGTAGAGGACAACGCGAAGATACAAAAGGCCAACCGGCGCATGCTGGAGCTGAACGGCTACATCGTGGATACGGTGCCCAGCCTGGCCGGTGCCCGCGCGTCTATGGAGAAAAGTGTGCCCGATTTGCTGGTGCTGGATATCATGCTGCCCGACGGCAGCGGTCTCGCCTTTTGCGAAGAGGTGCGGACACAGTACGACATGCCCATCCTGTTTTTGACGGCGCTGGGCGAAAAAGACAGCATTGTAAAAGGTCTGCGGGCCGGTGGAGACGATTACCTGCCGAAGCCCTACGATTACGACGAGCTGCTGGCCCGTATCGAGGCCCTCTTGCGGCGTGCCGAACGGCGGGGCGGGCGTGCATCGCCCGGGGAAGACATCGGCCCGCTGCACCTCGATCATCTGGCGGGCCGGGCCTACCTGAACGGGCGGGACGTTCTGCTCAAGCCCAAGGAATATGCGCTGCTGCACATGCTGGTGCAGAGCGCCGGGCAATACCTGCGTGCAGAGGATCTGTACGCGGCCGTGTGGGGTAGCGACGTCAACGGCGATGCCCGCACGGTATACGTGCACATCTCGGGCCTGCGCAAAAAGCTGTGCATGCAAAAGGACGGCGTCCTCAACATTGAACACACACGTGGCAAAGGTTACCGCTTCGTCGTGTCAGAAAAAAAGGAGGTGCGCGAACTTTAATTCTTGTTAAGGGTGGCTGCCGGCTATAAAGAAGTGTGTTATACTAAGGAAAAAGACCGCAGAGCGTGCCGAAAACCTTCGCGCATCTGCGGCTTTGTGTTTTTGTTGGAAAGGGTAATATGCCTGGTGGCGCGGTGTTTCGGGGCGGGAAATGGCCTGTGCGCCGCGCCCGGCCGGGCCAATCGCCACAAAAGGGGGGGGGCGCTGCATGGTTCCCATATGGGAAATAGGAGGCATTGGCCTGTCCACCTATTGGGTGATGGCTTTGCTTGGCATTGCCGCCATGGGGGGCTATCTGGTTTTTGCGGTGCGCTCGGGGCGCGCCGGCGGCTTAAACGCGTGGCACGTGGCAAGCTTCTTTTGCCTGATGGTGATAAGTGGGGTGGTAGGCGGCAGGCTCTTTTATGCGGCCCTGCACCTGCCCGAGGCACTTGCCGCCGGGGGGGTGCTGCCATGAGCGTTTCCCGCCGGCTGGAGCTGCTGTTCGGCGGGCAGGTGTTCTATGGCGGGCTGCTTTTGGGGCTGGCGGGTATGCTTTTGTACATGCGGGCCTGCAAAATACCATACGGCGCGGGTTTTGCCTGCGTTGTGCCCTGCGTGCCGCTGTTCCACGCCTTCGGGCGGGTGGGCTGCTGGCTGGGCGGGTGCTGCTATGGCGTCGAGTGTTTGGTTCCCTTCGTGTATAATATCAATCCCACCGGCGGTTTTGCAGATTCCGGCTCCGCGTTTACGGCCACCATCCCGGGCCTGTCCGCGGGCAGCTACACCCTTACGGTGCAGTATAAACGGCAAATCTGGAGCGGCACCGTGTGGAAGGATACAGGGGATGGCGTCGTTGCCACGCGCACCACCCCGGTCACTGTCACCCCGAAGGGCGCCCCCGCCGCTTCCCCGGGCGGCACGCCCACCGGCCCCCAAACGGGGGACGCCGCCCCCCTGGCGATGTTCGCCGCCCTCGGCCTCACGGGCGCGGTCCTGCTGCTGCTGCTGCTGCGCCGCAGGGTCAAGAGATAGGGCATCGTACACTTTGGGGCCAAACGGGTGTGAAGCAGCGGCAAAGCCGAACCTTCGTTTTCTACAATTGACGGATGCCCATACACGAAAACCTGGAATAGCAAATACGGCAAGGCCTAAAAAAAAGACCTGCCGTTTTTTTTGCGATATCATTTTGCCCATTGACAAACATCATCCGGCATAACGGCAGGGAACGACGGTACCCATTTGGGCCCACCCGAAAGATTGTAATATGCTATAATATGGAACATCGTTATGAGAATGGATGGGGAAAGGTGGAGCAGGAAAGAACCAGAGCCGCACACCGGCTACACTTTTATGCAAAAAGATCTTGTTCAATGGACATAGAGCCAAAGCCAAAAGCCCGGTTAACCAAAGTTTAAAATATTTCAGAGGCCAGCACGGAGGCGCATTGGGTTTGAAGAGCAAGAAAAGAAAGGCGTTTAAGGTGCAGTGTGTTGGGTTCCGCCGGTCTTTTCAAAATGCAAGGTTTTTTTTGGAGGGTATAAATGACTTTTGAATCTGTGCTTTATATCATCGGGCTGGTGCTGGTATCCCTATACTTGCTGACCGGTTTCGACGATTTCATCTGGGATATCATTACGCTGTTTCGCCGTAAACGTTACCGAAGACAGCGTTTGGACCCACATCAGCTCGACACTGTGCCGCCAAAGCTGTTGGCGGTTGCCATTGCCGCCTGGCATGAGGATAATGTGCTGGGGGCTGTGATTGAAAATGTGATCGCATCGGTTCACTACCCGAAATCGATGTATCATATTTTTTTGGGGGTCTACCCGAATGACGATGCAACGATGGCTGTGGCGGCCGAGCTGGAGGCGAAATTTCCGAATGTCCACCGTGTGGTGAACGAGTTACCAGGCCCCACTTCCAAAGCGCAGAACATCAACTATGTGATCCGTCAGATAAGAGATTTCGAACAAGAGCACGGCTGGCAGTTTGCCTCTTTGACAATACACGATTCTGAAGACGTGATCCACTCATATGAACTGAAAGTGACCAACTATTTGCTTGAAAAATATGAAGCAATGCAGTTTCCTGTCTTTCCGATTCTCCCTATGCCGCGTTTTCGCAATTTCTTCAAGACGATCACCACCGGCACCTATGCGGATGAGTTTGCCGAAAACCATTTTTCCACGATGGTAAGCCGTTATAACTCGGGTGCGTTTGTGCCTTCGGCGGGCACCGGCTTTGCATTGTCACGCGCAACCATAGAGTCATTTGGTGATGAAGATGTGCTGCCCAGGGACAGCCTGACAGAGGACTACCGGTTATCCTTGACGTTGTTTGAAAGGGGCATTCAGATGTATTATGTGCTGGAGCGGGTGCCCCGTATCACCAACGACAACAAGCTGAAATGGGATTTCATCGCCACCCGCTCCATCTTTCCGAATACGTTTAAGACAGCCACCAAACAGAAGACCCGCTGGATTTTGGGGATTACCATGCAGTCTTTCAAGTTCAGGGATATCTTTCAGACAAAAGGACTGCGCCTGGTGGGCAGGTATTCGCTATACAAAGACCTGAAGGCAAAGGTGGGCAACCTGCTGGTTTTTGTCGGCTACCCTGTGCTCATCTATTTTTTGGTTTCGCTGTTTGTGCCTTTGCCGGTCATCTACCCAATATACAGTGTGTCATGGTATTTATGCGTCGTTGTCACTATTATGATGATCGAACGTCAACTGTTCCGTGGGGTATCCATATACAACGTATATGGCATGCGTAGTGTCTTTTTCGCCTGTCTGTTTCCTCCAATCATCCCTTTGCGTCTGGTGTGGGGAAACATCATCAATATGGTTGCAACGTTTAAAGCGTATAAACAGAAAATACTTGGGCAAAACACAAATAAGAAAGCCAACAAGAAAGCGGAAAAACAGGCGGCAAAAGGAAACGCAGCAAAAGCCCCCGCCAAAAAGAAACTGGCATGGGATAAAACAGAACACACCTTTTTGGAGAAGAGCGTATTGAAACGTTACCATCGAAATATGGGCGATGTTTTGTTGGAAAAGGGATTTGTCACGCCGGAGCAATTGGCAGAGGCATTGCGAGAAGCGGCAAAAAAAGAACAACCTATTGGAAGTTATCTGCTAGGGGAAGGGCTGATCACAGAAGAGCAACTTCTTTTGGCACTGTCTCACGTCAAGCATATCCAGTTTCTCACCTCCTCTGATTTGGTTTGTTATCACCCGCAGCAGTTCGCGTCTGTTTTCGATGAGGCCCTTCTGCGCAGTCTGCTGTCGATCCCTGTTATGAAAACGCCCACCGGTTATGTGATTGCCTTTTGCGAGTCCAGCCCAAATGATGCGCAAACGACATTGCGAAACGCCTATGGAATTACCGTCAGTGCCGTATTTGCTTCGCGCACAGCCATCGAAAATGGGTTGGAGGTCATGTATTCTCCCCAGAAAGAGCCAGTGTCCCCCTCCTTGGCAGTTACACTGGCGCTCCAAAATGCGATCAATTACGAACAGGCGATTATTGTACACAACTATGCAGATACGCAAGAGGAAGAAACGTTGCTTCAATATATGGGTTTGCAGCCCCATAAGAAGGGATGACACCGTTACCTATATTGCAAAGCCGAGATCGTTTTTAAAACACAGGCTATCAAAACACAACCACTTCTTTTTTATAAGGAATGGTTGTGTTTTTCCATAAGTATCCGTAAACTATAAGAAGGACGGATATCATTTTGGGGTGTTTTGGAGATGGATACACGATATCGAAGGTTGGCTTCTTTTTGCAGCATAGGCATGTCTTTGCTGATGCTGTTCAGTGTTTCGTCTTGTGCAGCGGAGAATATGGTGATGGAGAAAAGTGAACCAACGGCACGGTTTGTACTGAACCATATGCTGGAAGAAGGTGGCGTACGCACCAACTATTTGGATGGCACCCGTGTATATGAATTTGCGACGGGCAGCGATGTACTGAGCGAATCTCAGGGTTTGTTGATGCGGTACGCCGTGGTGGTGGAAGATCAGATTCTATTCGAGCAAGCACATGAATACGTACAAGACAACCTCCTTTTGGATGATACACTGATCTCTTATCGATATTCAGAAGAATATAGATTGTTCCCCATGAATGCCATCGTGGATGATTTTCGGATCATCCGAGCTCTGTTGGAGGCGGCGCAGGTTTTCGAAGAAGAATCTTACAAATCCAGGGCGCTGGAATATGCCGAAAAGATATATGACGTCTGTGTAGTCGATGGGAATTTACGAGATTTTTACGATGCGAAAGCAAAAGCGGTGAGCGGGACCCTTCGAATGTGTTATGTGGATTTCAAAACCCTTTCGGCTCTGAGCGCGTATGATGACAGATGGGTGCCCATCCTGGAAAAGGGGCTGGCTTTGGTAAAAAGCAGCTATTTAGGCGACACATTTCCTCTGTTTGCCTCGAGCTATAGTTACGAAACTGCATCATACTCAACAGAAGATATTGACACCGTGCAAGCGCTGCTGGTGGCGTTGCACCTGGCGGAAATGGGCGAGTGCCCCACGGAAACGATCCATTTTGTAAAGAGGCAGGTGGAGAGCGGCACACTGTGGGGTGCGTACAGCGTCGGTGGAGCCCCGGCGAGTGATGTACAATCCGCCGCCATTTATGCGCTTGCCGCCATGCTGGGTACAGAACTGGGTGATTGGGAACTGAGAGAGGCGGCCATTGTAAAGATGAGGAAGTTTCGTATTGAAGAGGTGGAACACCCCCTATATGGAGCATATGCCAACCCGGAGACCAAAGAGGCCTTTTCTTTTGACAACCTGTGCGCGATGCTGACGGAAGAATATGAGGATGTGTGACAGATAGAATACATTGTCTTTAAGGCGAGGCCGTTTTATGCGCATATACCGAATCTGCGGTGCCGCTATCCCAGGGTGTAGGTAAACATTCAGGCAATGAAGACCGAGATAAAATAGAGGGGGGTGGTCGGAACATGGCGGGCAGAACCTATATCGCGATTGACCTGAAAAGCTTCTATGCGTCGGTGGAGTGCGTAGAGCGCGGGCTTGACCCCATGACGACCAACCTTGTTGTAGCGGATGCGAGCCGGACGGAGAAAACGATCTGCCTTGCGGTCTCGCCTTCGCTAAAGGCCTATGGCATCCCGGGGAGGGCCAGGCTGTTTGAGGTGGTGCAAAAAATAAAAGAGGCCAATGCCAAAAGGAAAGCGGATGCCCCGGGCCACACCTTCACCGGGGCGTCCTGCAACGCAGACGAACTGGAAAGATCTCCGGAACTGGCCATCGACTACATCACGGCCACGCCGCAAATGGCGCATTATATGGAATGTAGCACGAAGATATACAACATCTACCTAAAATACATTGCCCCGGAGGACATCCATGTCTACTCCATCGACGAAGTGTTCATGGATGTGACCGGGTATCTGCGCACCTATCACCTCACGGCCCGTGAGCTTACGATGGAGATGATTCTCGATGTGTTGGAAGCGACGGGCATCACCGCCACCGCGGGCATAGGGACAAACCTTTACCTGGCCAAGGTTGCCATGGATATTGGGGCGAAGCGTATCCGGCCAGATAAAAATGGGGTTCGGATAGCCGAACTGGATGAGATGTCGTATCGGCATTCCCTGTGGACACATCGCCCCCTCACAGATTTTTGGCGTGTGGGCCGGGGCTATGCAAAAAAGCTGGAAGAACACGGGCTTTTTACGATGGGGGATGTGGCGCGATGTTCCATCGGCAGGCCGGGGGACTACCACAATGAAGCGTTGCTCTATAAAATGTTTGGCGTAAACGCAGAACTGCTGATAGACCATGCCTGGGGCTGGGAACCCTGTACGATAGCCGAAATCAAAGCGTACAAGCCCAGTACAAATAGCCTTGGCTCGGGGCAAGTGCTGCAGAGCCCCTATTCCTTTGAAAAGGCGAAGATGATCGTCCGGGAGATGACCGACCTGCTCGTACTCGACCTGGTGGACAAAGGACTCGTGACCGACCAGATGGTGCTGACCGTGGGCTATGATGTAGAGAGCCTCACTGACCCCGAACGCAGGAAGAACTATCGCGGTGCCGTTTCCAAAGATGCCTATGGACGAGCCGTGCCGAAACATGCCCATGGCACAGCGAGCCTGAAAAAGCATACCTCCTCCACAAAACAGGTCTTGAAAGCGGTTTCGGAGCTGTTTGACCGAGTTGTTGATAAAAACCTTTTGGTCAGACGAATCTATGTTGTGGCGAACCACGTTGTCTACGAGGCGGACAGGGAGAGAGAACCTGACGCCGAACAGCTTACCTTGTTTACAGATGACGAGGCTACAAAAGCGAAAGAGGCAGAGGAAGAGGCGGCGCTAGAGCGTGAGAAAAAGAGGCAAAAGGCAATCCTTGCGATTCAAAAAAAGTATGGGAAGAATGCGATTTTAAAAGGCGCCAATTTTGAAGATGGCTCTATGACGATGGAACGGAACGCCCAGATTGGAGGGCACAAGGCATGACGGGTCCTTATGACGATATTATCGATCTGCCTCATCCCGTATCAGCCACCCGGCCCCGGATGCCGTCGGAAAACCGGGCCGCACAGTTTTCTCCGTTTGCCGCCCTGACAGGCTACCATGAGGCAGTTGATGAAACGGCAAGGCTGACCGAAGAGCGGATAGTGCTTGCGGAGGGTGCAATCGCTGCCTTGGAAAGAAAACTGCAGATATTGGAAGATAGAGCCACCGACCACCCGGAAGTGGCCATAACCTACTTCCAGCCGGACGAACAAAAAGAGGGCGGGGCGTATGTCACAGTTTTTGGCACGGTAAAGAAGATAAGTGATGTTGAACGGGTTGTTGTGCTGATGGATGGGAAGGAAATCAGGCTTGAGGATATCTTGCAGATAGAGGGCGAGTGGCTAGAGGATTTGGTATAGTGTAATTTTCTGTGGACTGAATACGATTTTGCTCCGGGGCCATCGGCAGAGGACCATGGTTTGTGTTTTGGGTGGGTGCAGCCAACAATACTACTAGAATAAGGGGATGCCGTGTTGAATGGACAAAACCGTGCCGACATAAAGATTGGCGCAAAAGTGAATATTGTATTGAAAGAAGACCAGCGTACCGGTAGGTTGACGGAAGGTATTGTGGCAAAGATACTCACAAAAAGCAGGTTTCATCCTCATGGAATCAAGGTGATGCTGGTGGATGGACGTGTAGGGCGTGTGAGGCAGATTTTGGAATAAGACGGTTTTCATTCCTCCCAAGTGAAAGTGAAAAATGCCTCGCATCCGACGGAATGGGAGGGTATGCCGGTTCCTAAAATGAGGGGATCCTATATTACCCACTCATGAGGTCTACTACCCCGCCCCTTGGGGCGAACGTGTGCTTCCATGCGCCGATATCCCCCGTAGCTTGCTGCGGGCAGTGCGCTTCATTGCCTGATGTTCCGCACAAATGGCAGCACAGCATCCTTTTTTTGACCGTTTTCCCATGAAAGCCGGCGTCTTAAAGGCGCCGGCAGTTTTTTTGGGGTCCAGATCGAGATCACATCAATAGCTTTTTTGAAACAAGGTGAGTGGTGTTCTTTTCCATGATAAGTGCTTCCCCTTCTTTCGCATGTTCCCATAGATATGGTGCAGCCAACGATAATATGCTTGTATGCAAATGGATTAATTGTAATGTTCTCACAGTCAGCTTGTTTGATGTTTGTGAA
>JAJDHT010000037.1 GCA_030266325.1 Ruminococcaceae bacterium OttesenSCG-928-I18 | reverse complement strand
TCCCCTTGCGGGTGTATGAGGGCAGGGCCCTCATGACCTTTACTTATAAATTAACGCCGCTGTCTTAAAACACAGCGGCGTTGTTTTGCCTTGCGGGGGCCTACATCATGGGCGCGAGGAACTTCGCGACAATCTGGGCAAAGCGGCGGTGCAGCGGGATCTGCCTTGTCTCCTCCAGCGTGACCTCGTGGGAGCGGGAAAAGCAGGACAGCATGTCCTCTTTGATGCAGGAGATGACGGGGCCCCCATAGAAGGCCACCGAGTTTTCGAAGTGCAGGTAGAGGCTGCGGTAGTCCATGTTGGCGCTGCCTACGATGGCGGTCTTGTCGTCCGAGACGTACATCTTGGCATGGTTGAAGCCGGGGGTGTACTCGTAGATGCGCACGCCCGCGCGCAGTAGCACGGGGTAGTAGCTTTGGGTGACGAGATAGACCGTGGGTTTGTCCGGGATGCCCGGGGTGAGGATGCGCACGTCCACGCCGCTCTTGGCCGAAAGGCAGAGGTTTGTGATCATCTCGTGGTCCAAGATGAGGTAGGGCGTGGAGATGTAGACATAGTCCGAGGCGTGGTTGATGATGTTGAGGTAGGCGTTTTCGGAGATGTTTTCGATGTCGAGCGGGGAGTCCCAGTAGGGCTGGACATAGCCGTGCCCCAGGCTGAGCATGGGGTGGGGCTGGGGCGGCGGGATGTAGGCCGAAAAGTCGGTGCGCTGGCCCGTGATGAAGTCCCAGCTGATGAGGAAGATGGCCGCCAGGCTGGTGGCGGCCTCGCCGCGCACCATCACGGTGGTGTCCTTCCACTCGCCGAAACGCTCTTTGACGTTGATGTATTCGTCGGCGAAATTCAGCCCGCCCGAAAAACCGATCTCCCCGTCCACCACGGTGACCTTGCTGTGGTCGCGGTGGTTGAGCATGGCGTAGTCGGTCACGTGGATCGTCAGCTCGATGGGGCTGAAGACGGCGCATTTGATGCCCATGGCCTCCAGCTTTTTGTCAAAATCTTCAGGCAGTGTGAGCAGGCAGCCGAAGCCGTCCCAGATGACGCGCACATCCACCCCCTGCGCGGCTTTTTCGCGCAGGATATCGATGGTCGTGTTGAGCATGACCCCTTCTTCCATGATGTAGTACTGCATGTATATGTACTTTTTCGCATTGCGCAGCGCCTCGAGGAAGGGGGGGAAGAAATCCTGGCCGAGGGGGTAGTACTCGATGCCGTCGGCGGGGTAGACGGGGCTCATGGCAAAATCGGTCAGGTATTTGGCACTGCTGTAGAGGATGCGGTCGTCCTGCCGCAGGGCGCTCAGCACCTCCTGGTTGAGCGGCAGCACGGCCTGCACGTTCTGCTCGATCTCGTCCATGGCGCGGCGCTTTTTCTTGGGCACGTGGCGGTGGCCCCACATGAGGTAAAACAGCGCCCCCACCACGGGCATGAGCACGAAAACAAGCACCCAGATGAGTTTGTAGGCGGGGTTTAAGTCGTCCTTGCTGAGTACGCCCATGAGGATGAGCACGGAAAAGATGGTGATGACAGTGTAGGCCAGCACCCCCTGGGTGGCAAACAGGACGGCGAGCAGGACGAAAAAGCCTATTTGAATCAGGCCGAGCAGGATCAGAATAAAGCGCTTCGAAAAAATAACGCGCAAAAGTTTTTTGGCCAAAACCGGTCTCCTCCGTTCCCAATACCCGAAATACACCCCGTGCACGCCTACACAAAAAGGCGTTTTTAATTATACTATACTACCCCGCCCGGGCACAAGGGAAAAAACCCCGGAAAGGGCCCGGGCTTTGCCCTTTTACACGCTGCTGTCTTGCGCGGCCTCTTCGCCGCTTTCTTCCTCCACCGTGACCGAGAGCAGGGTGACGGGCTCCGAAGGGCGCCCCTCTTCGTCCGTTTCGCCCGCGGCGATGCGGTCTACGACGTCCATGCCCTCCACCACCTGGCCGAAGACCGTGTCCGTATAGTCGAGATAGGGCAGCCCCCCCGCCTGGCGATAGGTCTCCACGACCTCTTCGCGCACGCCGGCGGCGGCCAGGGCGGCCAGGGCCTCTTCGTCGAGGTTGCCCGCGGGCGCCGCAACGATATAAAACTGGGAGAGGTGGGTGTCTGCCTGGCCGTCCGCCGCGGCCATGCACACGGCGCCCGCATAGTGGTGCAGGCGGGGTGAATACTCACTGAAAAAAGGCCTGCCCCAGATGCTTTCGCCGCCGGTACCCGTGCCCGAGGCATCGCCCCCCTGCACGACAAAGTCCTGTACGACCCGGTGGAAGGGGGTGCCGTCGTAATAACCCTGGCGCGCAAGGCCCAAAAAGTTTTCGGTGGCCATAGGGGCGTAGCCGGGGTAAAGCCGGACGCGGATGTCGCCGGCGGTGGTGTGTAAAACGGCGTCTGTCACAGGGCCGGAAGGCGGGCTGAACTGGACTTCCCCGCTTTGCACGGCCGGCCGGCTGCGCGTGGCGGCGGGCGTGCCGGGTGTGGCGCCTCCGCCCCCGCAGGCGCACAGGCAGAGCAACAGAGATAGGCAGATGGACAAAAGAAGCAGACGTCTCAAAGGGTTCACCTCTGCAGTTTTGGTTCCCCACTAGTGGGGGTCTGATACCCCGCCCCTTGGGGCGGACTTGTCGGTTCGTGGCGCCGATACCCCGTAGCCCAGCTGCGGGCAGTGCGCTTTATTTCTGCCCTCTAGTATAGCATATGGCACCCCTTTGGGAGCGCCAGAATGGAAAAAGAGAGGCAAAAGGGTTTTTGCCCCAAAGGATGCGGTGCCCTCAGCGCCGGGCCTCTCCCGCTTTGGGGGGAGTGTCCCAAGGGCGTTTTGAATAGACTACCCCAAAAGTTCTGGTGCCTTTCCCCCGCCGGAGGCGGGGGAAAGGCAGAAAAAACACTTCGATAAACAACGTGGCGGGACACTCTCGCTTTGGGGGTCACCTTGACGGGCGGGGGGCTTTGGGGTATGATAAAAGCAGGAAAACCGCAGGGTGCAAGGATGCGTGCGGTACAGTGAAGGAGCTTGTATGAGCGAAAAATACCCCCCCGGCAACCCGGCGGAAGAGTACGAGCCCGACCTTCTGACGCTGGAGGATGAAGCGGGGCAGGAACATGTGTTCGAGGTGATTGACGCGGCGGACATCGACGGGGAGAGGTATCTTGCGGTGGCGCCGTATGTGAGCGACCCACAGGAGCGGCTTTCGGCCGAGGCGACGCTGCTTTTTATGCGTGTGGTACGCGAGGAAGAGGAAGAATACCTCGATATTGTGGAAGACGAAGAGGAACTGAGCTCGGTTTTGGAAGTGTTTTTTAATCGCCTGTCAGAAATATACGATATCGATATTGAAGACTTGGAACAGGGCCCCAAAGACTGAACTCACGTGAGGGATTTGCGGGAAAGAGGGCGGGCAGAGCAGCGGCCTGCCCCGAAAGCCCAGCGTTTGACAACGGCCTGCCTTGTGCGAATTGTTGTGGCCGTGATTATCCTACTGGTTATGAAAAGGGAGCCCGGGTCGACGGGTGGAATGCAGACCTCCCGGCACTGCCGGAAGAAGGGAGCGTGAAGCCCGGTGCAGGGCACCCACCTACTTGTAAGAGTGGGTTATAACTAGGCCACAGACGGCAAGGCGGGTTTTGTGTTTTGTACAAAACGCCAAAGAGTATTTTTTCTCAAATTAAAAACAGACGTCCCATCACAGGCCGGGGAATCTTTGCTTGGGTAAGATTCACTGGAAAGGGGGCGTTTTTTTGTGCTAAGTTCACAAAAAGCGCCTTTTTTGATTGCAAACCCAATGCAAGAGGTGTATGATTAATCGTGTTGCGGGAGGGGGGGTATACCCACCTGTAATATATAGGCATAGGCGCTGTCTTTTTGTTTCTACGGGGCAAAAAGACGGGCATTTATTTTTGGACATATATTCCTATTTCTATAGCGGGGCACTATGAAACCCCCGGAGAACACAATGGAGAGGGAGGTGCGCGCATGGCGCAGATGAATGACAGTGTGAGGCTGGCCATGGAGCTTGAGCAGATCATCGAGGCGGACCGCAAGGCGATGGAAATGCTGAACGACGCACAGGACACGAAGCGCTCCATTGAGGAAAAAACCGCCGCCGAAAAACAGACGATCCTCAAAGAGGCGGAGGAAAAGCGCCAGGAGATGCTCAAAAAAGTGCAGGAGGAGCAGCGCGAGGTGCTGGCGGCACGGAAGAAAGAGGCGTCGGCCGAGTATGCCGAGGCGCGCGTTCGCCTGCAGAAAACCATGGACGACAACCGCGAGAAATGGGCCGGTGAAATCACGCAGCACATCCTTGGCACGGGCAAGGAATAGGGGAGTTTGCCATGGAGAATGGAACCCAGGCAATTATCCCCAAAGCGCGCGGGATGTATGCCAAGCGGCTGAGCAACGCGGAGTATGAGGAGATGATGCGGCGGCGCACCGTGCCCGAGGTGGCCGCGATTCTGCGCCGGCACCCCTACTTTGAGCGGAGCCTTGCCACCCTGACGAGCGACCCGCACCGTGGGCAGATTGAAGAACTGCTCAACCGGGACATCTTCAAAAAATATGAGGAACTGATTCACTACGATTTTGAAGGGGACAGTTTTTCGGAGTATTATGTGGACGAATGTGAAGTGGACGAACTGCTTCGCCGCATCTATCTTTTCAGTATCGGCATTCCACAGGCACAGCCCTCCATGGTGAGCGAACACCTGGTGGGGCATGTGCGCATAGACCTGTACGCCCTGGCCGAGGTCACGAGTTTTGAAGAGGCGGTGGAAGTGGCGAAAAAATACCACAGCCCCTATTACCGGGTGCTGCAGGAGCACTATAACCAGGACCCCGCGCTGAAGGATTTTCCCCTTTTGGAAGCGAGGATGTGGAATGAGTATTACCGCCTTTTGTTCAAACGCATTGACGACAACTTCAGCGGGCGGGAGAAACAGCAGGTCAGCCGCCTGTTTTTGCAGCAGATTGAGAGCTATAACGTGGAGCTGCTTTTGCGCGTAAAGACCTTTTTCCCGCAGGTGTATGAGGAGGAGGAGCTGCGCGGGCTGCTGCAGCCCTATCGCTACCGCATCTCGCGGGTCCAGATGAACAAGCTGATCAAGGCCCCCACCCCCGAGGCATTCATCCAGTACTACCGGCAGCTGCCCTTTGTGCCTTCGCTGATCTCGTCGAAACCGGACGAGTTCATGCTGACCACAGACCAGCACCTTTTCCTGTTCACCCAGCGGGTGCTTCGCATGTCGGCCTCTCCCTTCGCTGTTTTGGCGGCCTTCCTGCTTTTGGCCAAGCTGCAGAAGGACAACGTGGTAAATATTATTGAGGGCGTGCGCTACAAGATGCCCCCCGAGGAGATTGGCGCACTGCTGCGCAGATAAAGAGCACTACCCAAACAACATCACCGCCCCGGCACAGCACGGCGGTGGGAAAGGTTGGATTTCATGGCCGTCGCACCGATGAAGTACCTCAACGTCTACGGGCCGGAAGACAAATTGCCCCAGACACTGTCGTCCATTGCGCGTTGCCAGCTTTTCGCGCCCGAGGAAGACGAGGCGATCCACTCGGCCCTGGAGCAGGGTAAAAATGAGTATGAGCCCCTGCTTACCAAAGCGAAGGGCTTGCTCAAGGACCTGGGCCGCTCCTCTCTGGCCGCCGACTTTATAGGGGATGAGGACGCGTATACGCTCGAGTACGCCGACGAATACCTGGAGAAGTTTGCCGCCGAAGTGGCGGAGCGCAACCGGCGAAAGACCGAGATTGAGAACCAGATGGGCATCCACGAGAAGACCGTCGGGCTGCTCAGCCATATGACGGATCTCGACATCAACATTGAAGAGCTGTTCACCGTGCAGTACCTCAAGGTGCGCATCGGCCGGCTGCCCAAGGAGAGCTACCCCCGCCTCTCCTACTATGTGGACAAGGGCTTCAACTTTTCGGCCTATTTTAATTTCATCGTCTACGACTTTGACGGGGAGTATTACTGGGGTCTGTACTTTGCCCCCAAGGAATCCGCAAAGGAGATCGACGATATCTTCCGTTCGCTGTATTTCGAGCGCGTGCGGGTGCCGGACTTCGTGCACGGCACACCCGAAGAGGCGCTGCAGACCATCCGCGACGAAGAGGTGATGTTGCGCGACGAGCTCAACTCGATCATCACGCCGGCGGGCGTGGCCATGCAGGAAGAAATTCAGACCATTGAAAACATCACGGCCTGGCTGTACCATAAAAACCAGCTGTACGAGATGAACAAGTACGCCACGGTGTTTGACCACATCTTCTACATCAGCGGTTTCGTGCTGGAGGAAAACTACGAGCAGTTCGAAAAGCTGATCGACAAGCTGGGTTCGGTGCAGATCAAGGAGGCGAGCGAGACCCAGGAACTGCCCGCCAAGCCCCCGGTTGTGGTGGAGAACAAGGGTTTTGCACAGCCCTTCCAGATGTTCACCGAGATGTACGGCCTGCCCGGGTATAAGGAGCTGGACCCCACGCTCATGGTCTCCATCGTCTACTCCGTCGCCTACGGGCTGATGTTTGCCGACGTGGGGCAGGGGCTGGTGCTGGGCCTCATTGGCTACTTCTTCATGTGGAAGAGAAAGAACATGGTGCTGGGGCGTATTTTGACACGTTGTGCGCTCTTCTGCTGCCTGTTCGGGTTTGCCTTTGGCAGCATCTTCGGCTATGAACACGCCTTCGACCCCCTGTGGCACGCTTTTGGCCTGCACGAAAAACCCATCGAGGTCATGAGCGCGACGAACATCACGGGCATCCTTGTGATGGCGCTGTGTTTCGGGGCGCTGGTGGTCTTGACGGCCATCGTCACGAACATTATCCAGCAGCTGCGGAACAGGCACTGGGGCAACGCCATTGCCGACCGCAACGGGGTGGCGGGCCTTGTGTTCTACGCTTCCCTGATCCTGCTGGCCATCGATCTTGTGGTACTGAAGATCGGGTTTTCCACAACCGTGCCCTATATCCTGCTCTGCCTGGTTTTGCCGCTGGTTGTCATCTGGCTTGCCGAGCCGCTGGCGGAGATCATCAACGGCGAAGGGCTGAAGATGGAGCACCCCGGGGAAGTGATTGTGAGCGGCTTTTTCGAGCTGTTTGACGCGCTGCTCGAGTATCTCTCCAACACCGTGAGCTTCCTGCGCGTGGCCGGTTTTATCTGGGTGCACGCCGGCATGATGATGGTGGTGATGAGCCTGTCCGAGATGGTGCCCCCGGGCGTGTCCGTGCTCATTGTCATTGTGGGCAATGTGTTTGTGATCGCGCTGGAGGGGCTGATTGTAGGCATCCAGGCACTGCGCCTCAACTACTATGAGGTGTTCAGCCGGTTCTACGCGCCCGACGGAAAACCCTTTGTCCCACTGCGTGTCACCTCAGACACCGTGGAAATGTAAACTGCCGGCATAGGTCTGTGGCCCGGAAGAAATAAAGATCGTCTTAAATAGAGGAACAACCGAATGGAGGAAACCATCATGAAATCCCGCAAACATGCCCGTCTTTTGATCTTTGTGCTCACAGTGATCACCCTGTGCTGCCTGTTTGGTGTTCAGGCGTTTGCCGCCGAGGGCGGCGAGACGGCCGCGGCCGCCTCGGGCGACTGGGGTTTTGCACCCGGCATGGCATACATCGCCGCCGCGTTGTCCACGGGCATCGCTGCCATCGGCGGAGGCATGGCGGTTGGCGCCGGCGCGCCGGCGGCCATCGGGGCGCTCACCGAAGACCCGAAGAGCTTTGGTAAGAGCCTGATCTTCGTGGCGCTGGGCGAAGGTATTGCCCTGTACGGCATGCTCGTGGCCATCCTGATCCTGCAAAAAGTATAAGAGCCATGAAATACTACCTCATCAGCGATAACATCGACACCCAGGCCGGCCTGCGTATGGCGGGCGTCGAAGGTGTTGTGGTGCATACCCAAGAGGAAGTGGAAGAGGCGCTGGCGCACGCTGTGGCAGACAAAAGCGTGGGCCTTGTGCTGATTACCAGCAAGCTTGTGGCCGAAAACCGGGACCTTGTGTTCGACTATAAGCTGAACCGCAGCAAGCCGCTGATTGTTGAGATGCCCGACCGCCACAGTGGAGACAATGTAGCCGACGGTATTAAAAGGTATATCGCCGAGGTGGTTGGCATCAAGATCTAATACAAATATTCGATGGAAAGGTCGATGTCCTTTCCATCGAATGCTGCGGCAAAAAACGCAAGCATGTTTTCGACTTAGAATTTTCTGTCTTTAAGTGCAGCCCCAGCGAAGGAGAACCTCCAATGAACGATTTTAACCAGATGGAACTGCGCCGGGAGACCATCTTTAAAGATTCGGTGCTCAGCCTGGCCGAGGCGCAGAGCATGGAAATTATTGCCGAGGCCGGAAAAAAACGCGCAGAGGAACTGGAACAGGCCTATAAGCTGTCTGGAAACGCCGACTATGACACCGTCAAGGAAAAGTATTTCCAGGAGAGCAACAAGGAGTTCACGGCCGTGGCCTCCCAGGCGCGCCAAGAACTCTTGCAGTTCCGCGAGGAGCTGGTAGAGGGAATGTTTGCCGAGGTGCGAGAGAAGCTGCAGCAGTTCACCCAAAGTGGGGATTATGCCATTTGGCTGGCTGTGCAGCTGAAGAAACACGCCGCCATGGCAGAGGGGGGAAAACCCCTCACCGTCTATCTGCGTGAGGCGGACAGAGGAGAGCAGGAGGCGCTTTCCCGTGTGATGCCGGCGGCCGGGTTTGATACGGACGAGGACATCTTGCTGGGTGGGCTCAAGGTGAGCGACGGGCACGTCCTGTTCGACGAGACTCTCGACGAAAAGCTGCGCGAGGAACAGCAGCGGTTTTACGAGAGCGGCGAAATGCGGCTGTAACCCGTCGGCCGATAAACGGCGCACAGCGCCGGCAACGGGCAAAAGCCCGCGGCAGTTACATATACGCGATATGCGCCTTTGCGGGCCTTCTTGTTTCCTTGCTCTGCATTCGTTTTCGGTGCCGGGCTGGCCGGCCGCAAAGCATTTATCATTTATTTTTCCCTAAAGTTTAGGATGCAACCCTTTTTAAAGGGTTGCCGGGAGCGCGAGGGCGGAGTCCTCGTGAGCTTGGAGGTGCACGCTTGGAAAAGAAAGATGTCATTCATTCAATCAACGGCCCGGTCATCACGGTGAGCCGGACGGATTCCTTCCGCATGCTGGAAATGGTTTTCGTCGGAGAGGCAGGCCTGATTGCCGAGGTGATCTCGGTGAGCGACGAAAAGACGACGATACAGGTGTATGAGGACACTTCGGGCCTGCAGGTGGGTGAGCCTGTAGAGGGCAGCGGCGCGCCGTTGTCCGTTACGCTGGGCCCCGGCATTATGCAGAACATCTTCGACGGCATCGAGCGCCCTTTGCGCATCATGGAGGAGCGCAGCGGCGCTTTCATCGCTTCGGGCCTGCATGTCTCGAACCTGGACGAAGAGAAAAAGTGGGACGTGAGCGTCAAGGTGAAGGTGGGCGACAAACTCAGCGGCGGTGATATCATCGCCACCTGTCCCGAGACCGAGATCATCCTGCATAAGTGCATGATGCCACCGGATGTTTCCGGCACGGTGACCTGGGTGGCCGGGGACGGCCAGTACAACATCACACAGCCCATCGTGAAGGTGGAGACGGCCACCGGCCACGAAGAGGAGATTTGCCTTGCGCACCGCTGGCCCGTGAAGACCCCGCGGCCGGTGCGGCAGCGCGAGATGATCAACCGCCCGCTGGTGACGGGCCAGCGCGTCATCGACGCACTTTTCCCGATTGCCAAGGGCGGCACCTGCGCCATCCCCGGCGGGTTTGGCACAGGCAAGACGATGACCCAGCACCAGTTTGCCAAGTGGAGCGATGCGGACATCGTGGTGTATGTGGGCTGCGGCGAGCGCGGCAACGAAATGACCCAGGTGCTGGACGAGTTTGGGGACCTTGTGGACCCCAAGAGCGGCCATTTGATGACCGACCGCACGGTGCTGATTGCCAACACCTCGAACATGCCTGTGGCCGCCCGTGAGGCATCCATCTACACGGGTGTGACGCTGGCGGAATATTACCGCGACATGGGCTACGACGTGGCCCTGATGGCCGACTCGACCTCGCGCTGGGCCGAGGCGCTGCGGGAAATTTCGGGACGTCTTGAAGAGATGCCCGCCGAGGAGGGTTTCCCCGCCTACCTGCCCAGCCGCCTGGCCGGGTTCTACGAGCGCGCGGGCAGCACACGCAACCTCAACGACACCGAGGGCAGTGTCTCCATTATCGGGGCGGTGAGCCCCCAGGGCGCCGACTTTTCAGAGCCCGTGACCCAGAACACCAAGCGCTTCGTGCGCTGTTTCCTCGCCCTCGATAAAAACCTTGCCTACGCGCGGCACTATCCCGCCATCAACTGGAACCTCAGCTACAGCGAATACTACGAGGATTTGGACCCCTACTACATAAAAAATGTGGGGGAGGACTTCCCCGAACTGCGCGGGAAACTGATGAGTTTGCTCTCGGAGGAGACCAGCTTGCAGGAGATCGTCAAGCTGATTGGCACCGATGTGCTTCCCGACACGCAGAAATTGACGCTGGAGATTGCAAGGATCATCCGCACAGGCTTTTTGCAGCAGAACGCCTACCACGAGCAGGACACCTATGTGCCGCTGGAAAAACAGCTGTACATGATGCGCATCATCCTGTATATGCACGACAAGGCGGGAGAGCTTCTGGAGCGCGGCGTCGATGTGACCTCGATCATCGACTCGGGCCTGTTCGAGCGGCTGATCAAGATCAAATATGACGTGCCGAACGACAAACTGGACCTGTTTGACCAGTACTATAAGGACATCGACGATACCTGCGCGGAACTGCTGAAAGACAGCAAGCGCGCAGCCAGCCAGGCTGGGTAAACAAAAGAAGCCCGAAAGAAGGTGGAGCGGCAAATGGCAATGGAATATATCGGGCTCAAGGACATCAACGGCCCGCTGGTTACTTTGGAAGGTGTGCAGAACATCTCGAACGAGGAGATGGTGGAATTGCGCACCAAGGAGGGCAGTCGCCTGGGCCGGGTGGTGACCTTGGAGGCGGACAAGGCCGTGGTGCAGGTGCTTTCGGGCACGCAGGGCCTGGGGCTTGACAAGGTGAACACCCGTTTCACGGGCAAACCCATGCGCATCGCGCTGGGCAGCGAGCTCACCGGGCGGATTTTCAACGGCGCGGGCGTACCCATCGACGGCCTTGGCCCCGTGTACCCCGAGGAGATTCGCGACGTGAACGGCAGTGCGATCAACCCCGTGTCGCGCGCCTACCCGCGCAACTACATCCGCACGGGCATTTCGTCCATCGACACGCTGGTCACCCTGATCCGCGGGCAGAAGTTGCCTATCTTCTCGGGCAGCGGCATGAGCCACAACCGCCTGGCCGCACAGATCGCCCGCCAGGCGCGCATCAGTGACGAGCGGGAAGAGGGCGGCGGCTTCGGTATCGTCTTTTGCGCCATGGGTGTGACGAAGGACGTGGCTGATTATTTCCGCCGCAGCTTTGAAGAATCGGGCGCGTTGACCCGCGTGACGATGTTCTTGAACCTCTCGAGCGACCCGATCGTAGAGCGCACCATGACCCCGCGCTGCGCCCTGACGGCCGCCGAGTACCTCGCGTTTGAAAAGGGCATGCACATCCTCGTTATCCTGACCGATATGTCCAGCTACGCCGAGGCGCTGCGCGAGTTTTCCTCCTCCCGCGGCGAGATCCCCGGGCGAAAAGGGTACCCCGGGTACCTTTACAGTGACCTGGCCAGCATCTACGAACGGGCCGGCGTCATCAAGGGCAAACCCGGCAGCGTGACGCAGATTCCCATCCTGACCATGCCGAACGACGACATCACAAGCCCGGTGCCCGACCTCACGGGGTATATCACCGAGGGGCAGATCGTGCTGGACCGCTACCTCGACCAGATCGGCATCTACCCGTCGGTGAGTGTTTTGCCCTCTCTTTCGCGCCTGATGAAAGACGGCATTGGCGAAGGCTACACCCGGGCCGACCACCAGGCCGTGGCCAACCAGCTGTTCGCCTCCTATGCCAAGGTGAGCGACGCGAGGGGCCTTGCCAACGTCATTGGCGAAGAGGAACTGAGCGAGGCCGACAAGCGCTATCTCGATTTCGGCAACCATTTTGAGCATGAGTTCCTCAACCAGGGTGTCGAAGAGGAGCGCAGCATAGAGGAGAGCCTCGAGCTTGGCTGGCGCCTGCTCTCCATCCTGCCCAGGAGCGAGCTGGACCGTGTGGACGACAAGCTGCTGGACGAAAAGTTTGGCCCGGTGAAAAGCAAGAAAGAGGACATCACCCCAAACACCCTGCCCTTGCCCGAAACCGGCGCCAAAGCGCCCAAGGACAAAAAACGCAAACAGGCTGTGGACACGGGCCCCTCCGCCTAAAACAGGAAAACACAGTGCCCGCTTCTGTTATAAGAGGCGGGACTGTGAATTTTTATACGCATCTCTGCGCGGGTATATCGGTCTCCCCAAAAGGAGACCCGCGCGTGCCGCCCCGTAAAGGCGGGGGAGGGGACGAGAGCTTTGCTGGGCAGAGGGCTGTCAAAGTGTGGATTTGGAAACATCGATTTCGTATAAGTTGTATATAACACTTTTTGTGAACTTGTGGTATACTGTAAAGGCAGGGTCGGATGAGCAACGACTGGTTGATGCGGCAGATTGAGGACATGACGAGGCTGGTCGCGTCGATTGTGTTTCACAAGAAATTCGAACCCTATGCGATCCTCGAAGAAGACGGACAGGTGAACGAGGAAAACCTGCTGTACGGGCGGCTTCGTGCCCGGGTGCGGCAGGGGGACATTCCGGGGGCGGAGGTCTTGTTGATAGAGACGCTGGAAAAAGACCCCCGCGAAGAGTACCTGCCCGTAGCATTGGCTTTTTACGAGGGGCTGGCCCAGATGGACGATGCCCGTTTGCACAGTTGCCGGTACAGTCGTGAGGAGATTCTCAAAGGGCTTGTGGCGCTGGAAGAACGATATGGGCAAAAGCCGGACACAAAGGAGCTGCCCTGAGCATGGAAAGCCGGAACGAATCCCCGCGAATGTTTGGCCGGGAGTGGGTTTTGCCTTTCGCAGAGAAAAGAGAAACGGCGAAACGAAGCTTCCAGATGCGAAACCGGGGGAAACCGAAGGGGGCTTTACAGTGGATAATAAGGAACAGAATGGGAACCTCCCAAAAGAGGAGGACCTACAGCAGGCCGTGAAAGAGGAAAAGCTGAAGGAAACGCAGGCAGAGGTTTCCGCGCAGGGCGATGCAGAGCAGGCGCAGGTGCCAAAGCCGGAAGAGGACGTGCCGCCGCCTGTGGAGGAGGCCTGGGTGATTCCCCCGCAGCAGTGGGACACCCCCGCCGAAGCGGCACCCGAGGCCGAGGCGCCCCAGGAAGAAGCCCAGGCGGCAAGAGTGGCCGACGAAGCTGCAGAGGCGCCGGAGAACACCAAAATTCCCGCCGCGGAGCCGCCTTTGCAGGCGCCCGCGGCCCCGCCCGAAACACCCGGAGGCCAAGAGATGCCCGCCCCTGAGGCCCCCGTGGTGCCGCAGGCGGAACCGGCCCAGCCCCCGGCAGTGGCGGAGGATGCACAGACCGCCCAAACCCCGCCGCCACAGGCGTGGCAGGGGGATGGCGCACAGCAGCCCTGGGCCGCCCAGCCCCCGGCGGACGCAGGCACCTATGGGGGGTATGACGCCTCTGTGCCGCCCCCGCCGGTGCCGCCCGAAGGCGTGGGGGGGCAACCCTATGCGCCGGAGGGCGGGCCGCCGCCGTATGTGCAGCAGAGCACAGCGGGGCAGACCTATGGCGCCGTACCGCCCGGTGCCGCAGAGAATGCGGCGGGGCAACCCTGGCAGCAGCCGGGTGGGGCGGCCGCGCCGCCAGAGAAAAAGAAGAAGAAAACCGTCGTCATCGTACTGGTGGCGGTGTTGGCGCTGGCGGCCCTGGTTCTCCTGTTTGTCTTTGTGGTTCGCCCGCTGATTGGCACCGGTGTGGCCGTGGGCGACACCGAGCCCTATACCCACAACGCCGAACTGATGGCGACGATCGACCAGGAAATGGTGCTGTGGAAGAGCGACGGGACCGTGGTGGAGACCGGCCTTGTGGCCGAGGATGCCGCCACGGACGCGGCGGGGGACAACATTGCGTATATCGACGAGGACGGGGTGCTCTACTGGTATGACGTGGCCTCGACCGAGCAGACCCGCGTGGCCGACGACGCGAGCACCGTCATCGACCTGCCGTTTGGGAAATACCTGCTGTACAGCTACAGCGAAAACGCCACCGTGGAGGAGATTCTGCAGGCGGCGGCCGAGGAGGACGGCAACACCCTGGACTCGGTGGAACTCTACTTCAGCGTGCTGTTTGAGGAGCGCACCGTGGAAGAGGCGCTGCAGGTGTACGAGATGTTGACCGGGGAGGAGTACCTCTTAAACAGCGGCATCTATCTGTGGAACCGCGAGAGCGGCGAGAGCGAAGAGCTGTTTTCCTCCAGCGAGGCGCGGGGAGAGGCCCAGTTCACCTACCGCCTCTCGATGCACGGAGAGCAGATGGCCTATGTGAACAGCGCAAACGACATTGTGCTGATGGACAAAAACGGCGCCCAGACCATCCTGGGGCAGGCATCCAAAGACGCCGCGGTGTTGTTTTCCGGCGTGCCGGACCAGGGGAACCTTGTGGTGTGGCGCGCCCAGGACGACCGCGACATGGTGAGCGTATACGCCTATATCGACGGGGTTGACGACAAGCTGTTCACCGTGGACGACGACTATTATGTCAGTGACTATGTGGTGTATAATAGCAAGGGGGACCGTGCGCTCGTCTACTCGAACAGTCTGGAGGAGATTTACGAGATTGGCAGCGACGGCACGCTCGAGCCCTTCCGCGTGGACGGCGAGAAAATTTCGGACATCATCGTCAACAACGCCACCTATATGCCGCCCGAGAATTTTGACAGTTTCTATGTGGTGACCTATGACGGCGATGAGGAGTATATCCTCTACCACATCAATGCGGACCGCGAGCGGGACAAGGTGGTTGCGATCGAGGGCATCTACCCGATCATCCGCGTCTGTGGCGAGCAAATCTATTACATCGACGGGGAGGACAACCTGTACACCCGCCGGTGGGAGGGCAATGCGGTGGGCGACCCCGAAAAGATTGCCAGCGACGTGTATGAGATGCAGCTTTCCGCCGACGGGCAGACCGTCTGGTACACAAAAGGGGAGTACCGCGACGAGACGATCTACCGGTATGTGAATGGGGAAAGCGAGCGCATTGACCAGGAGACCACCTCTTTGTATATTTCCCCCGACGGAAACACGGCGGTCTACCTGCGCATACCCCAGCAGGAAGAGAACGAGGACATCAGCTTGGGAACCTTGTGCCTGTATGAGAACGGAGAGACACGCGAGCTGGCAAGTGATGTGCCCGCATACACGATGAGCACCTACTACCGGGGCGGTTACATTAACCCCGACCTCATGTATTTCCTGGCAGATGTATACGAGGATGAGGACGAAGAGCTGGCTTATGGCACGTTGTATGTGGCGCGCGGCGGCGAGGCGGAGCGCCAGGTGCAGGACATTTTATTCGAAAGTTACGAGTATTAAAAAGCGAGAGCAAAACCCGAAGGAGGCTACACCGTGGCAGAGCAAGTATCCCCCACCAAGGCAAACCTGTTGGCCATCAAAAAAAACCTGGCGCTGGCAAAGACCGGCTTTGACCTGCTGGACCGTAAGCGAAACGTGCTGATGCGCGAAATGATGAAGATGATTGACCAGGCGGCCGCCTTGCAACGGGATATTGGAGACACCTTCTCGCGCGCGTATGCCGCGCTGCAGATGGCCAACGTGACACTGGGCATCGACTCGACGATGGAAAACTATACCGAGGAAGAGACGGGTTTTTCGATGACCACCCGCAGTGTGATGGGCATTGAGCTGCCCACAACCCAGCTTGACGAAAAGCCGCCTTTCCCCTTCTACGGGTTTAAGACCACCAACTCCTACCTCGACACCACCTATATCCTGTTTAACCGGGTGAAGGAGCTGGCCGCCAGGCTGGCCGGGGTGGAGAACAGCGTCTACCGCCTGGCTATGGCCATCAAGAAGACACAGCGCCGTGCCAACATGCTGGAAAATGTGGTGATTCCAAGGTACGAGGAGAGCGTTCGGTTTATCAGCAGCGTGCTGGAGGAACACGAGCGCGAAGAGTTCACCCGCATGAAGGTCATCAAAAGCTCGAAGGCGAAGAAGAAAAAACAGCAGGAGATGCAAAAGGCGTCCTCGCAGTGACCACGGCGGTGCCGCGGCGGTAGCGCTGGCGGCATATAGGGGAGATAAGAGAGGCGCCGCACCCCATACAGAAAAAACCACCATGGTATTCACGTGATCTGCGAATACCATGGTGGGTTTTTTGTTGTCCCATTGCCGTTTTTATGGGCATCGGCAGGGGGGCGGTCGCATTTTCAGGGAAGCGTTATCTTACCCTGCAGCGCCGTGGCGGCGGCCACGGCCGGGGAGGCGAGGTAGATTTTGCTCGTCTTGTCGCCCATGCGGCCGAGGAAATTGCGGTTGTTGGTGGCCAGCACCGTCTCGCCCGAGGCCACAATGCCCCCCGCCCGTCCGCAGCAGAGGCCGCAGCCCGGCAGCGTCACCATGGCGCCTGCGTCCAGGAGGGCCGAGAGCAGGCCTTCCTCGGCGGCCTGACCGTACACCGCGCGCGAGGCGGGCGTGACGATCAACCGCGTGAAGGGGGAAACCTGCTTGCCGCGCAGTATTTCGGCGGCCACCCGCAGGTCTTCGAGCCGGCCGTTCGTGCAGCTGCCGATGAAAACCTCGTCGATGGCGGTGCCGAGTAGTTCCCGCACAGGGCGGATCTTGTCCACCTGGGAGGGGCAGGCCGCCACGGGCTCAAACGCCTCCGCCCGGTAGCGCAGCACCTGCGCATAGCGGGCGCCCTCGTCGGCCTGCAGCTGCGAAAGGTCGAAATCCACTGGGCCGCTGTATTCCAGCGAGGTTTCATCGGGCGCAAAAACCGCGCATTTGGCCCCGGCCTCGATGGCCATGTTTGCAATGGTCATGCGGGAGGAGAGACTCATCGCCTGCGCCGTGCTTCCCACAATTTCCAGCGCCTTATAGGTGGCGCCGTCGGCGCCAAGGTCCCCAATGAGGCGCAGGATGATGTCCTTGGGGAATACCTGGGCCGGCAATTCCCCCTCGATCTCGACGCGAATGGTTTCGGGCACCCGCACCCACAGCTCGCCCGTGCCCAGCACGGCGGCCATCTCGGTGTAGCCGATGCCCGTGGCAAAGGCGCCCACGGCCCCGTAGGTGACGGTGTGGCTGTCGGTGCCGAAGGCGACATCGCCGGGTTTTACGTAGCCCAGTTCCACCATCAGCTGGTGGCAGATGCCGTCGGCGCGGTGCACATGGGTCAGGCCGTACTGGTTTGCAAAGGCGTCCCCGGCCTTGTGGTGGCGCACGTCGTCGGTGACGGCCGTGGGCACGAGGTGATCGTAAACCAGCACCACCTTGTCGGGGTCCCACACCTTGGAAAAACCCATCTGCTCAAATTTTTCGGCCACGAAGGGAATGAAGATGTCGTGGATCATCACACGGTCGGGGCGCACGGTGATGATCTCTCCGGGCCGCACGCTTTTGGCCCCGATGTTCCGCGCGAGAATCTTTTCGGCAACGGTCATTGGCATCAGCCCTCCACCCCATTTCTCTTGCGCATCGCCGCCACAAGGCCCCCGCTTTCCAAAATGGCCAGCACGTTCTCCGCCATCGGGGCCAGGGGGTATTTTTTTCCTCCGTACGATACATACTGCCCCGGCACCACCCGCACCTCGTCCCCTTCGCGCACCTCGTCACGCAGGGTGCCGCTCTCCAAAACGGGCAGCCCGTTGTTGACGGCGTTGCGGAAAAAGATGCGCGCGAAGCTCTTGGCGATCACGGCGCCCACACCTAGAGCTTTGATCACTTCGGGGGCCTGCTCGCGCGAGGAACCGCAGCCGAAATTCTCCCCGGCCACGAGGATGTCCCCCGGCGCGATCCGCCCGGCCAGCTCGGGCCGCAGGGGCGAGAAGGCGTGCGGGGCCATCTCGGCCACGCCGGGCAGGGCCAGAAATTCGGTGGGAATGATGATGTCGGTGTCGATGTCATCCCCCAGCAGCCAAACCCGGCCGGTAAATT
>JAJDHT010000036.1 GCA_030266325.1 Ruminococcaceae bacterium OttesenSCG-928-I18 | reverse complement strand
CGCCAACCGCACCAAAAGCAAAGGAGGTCAATGTCCCAGTGGACGAGAAAAGTCTATCACATACAAAATGGAAATGCCACTACCATCTCGTGTTCATCCCGAAGTACCGCAGAAAAGCGATCTATGGGAAACTGCGAAAAGACATAGGGGTGATTTTGAGGAAGCTATGTGAGTACAAGCATGTGGAAATTATTGAAGCGCATGCGATGCCGGACCACATTCACATGCTTGTGGAGATACCACCAAAAATGGCGGTGTCAGAGTTCGTGGGGTACCTGAAAGGTAAGAGTTCATTGATGATTTTCGAGCGGCATGCAAACCTGAAATACAAGTATGGCCGCAGGGTGTTTTGGGCCAAAGGGTACTATGTGAGCACTGTAGGTGCGAACAAGAAGGCCATCGAAAAGTACATCCGCGAACAGGAAATGGAAGATCAGATGGCAGACCAGTTAAGCTTCAAAGAGTACGAAGACCCATTCAAGCACATAGAAGAGGATACAGGCGAGTAAAGTGAAAGCAACGCCAGATGGTGCGGTTGGCGTTGCTTATGTACACCTTTAGGTGTCGCTAGTATCAGGCCCTTATAGGGCCGTTATTCATGCCACCCGTTTTACGGGTGGTCTTGACTGCGCCCGAAAAGAATTTTCATACCAATTGAATGTAGGGGAATGGCAAAAACCGGCAAGGATCAGAAGAAACGCCGATAGACTCTCATCGCAAAAAAGTAGGCGACGGCTGCTATCCCAAGGCACCATGCAAGAGCAACCCATATACCGTTTCCCACAGGTTGGGAAAGCAGCAGGGAACGCACCGTGTCCACGATGGATGTGACGGGCTGGTGTTCCGCAAAGATGCGTACGGCGGTGGGCATGGATGCCGTGGGGACAAAGGCGGAACTGATGAAAGGCAGAAAGATAAGTGGATAGGAAAACACACCCGCCCCCTCAGCCGTTTTCGCACACAGGCCGGGAATGACCGCGACCCAGGTGAGCGCGAGTGTGAACAGTGCAAGTATGCCCACAACGGCAAGCCATTGCAAAACCCCTGCCGCTGGGCGGAAACCCATGAGGAATGCGACGAGGACAATCAATGTGACAGAGAGGGCGTTCGAGAAAAGAGAAGTCAGTACATGTCCCCAGAGCACTGAGGAACGGGCGATGGGCATGGAGTGCATCCGCTGAAAAAAACCCGTTTGCACGTCGGAGAACAGCCGCACGGCCGTGTATGATATGCCGCTGGCGATGGCGATCAACAGTATGCCCGGAAGCAGGTAGTTTACGTAGTTGCCCTCTCCGGTCTGTATCGCTCCGCCAAACACATAAACGAACAACAACATGATCGCTACAGGTGTAATCGCAACCGTAAGAATCGTGTCGGGGCTACGGAAAATATGATACATCGAGCGTGTAAACAGTATGCCCGTGTCGCGGATTACCTTCATTTATTTGCCCACCTTTCCCCCCACAATGGCAAGGAAGATTTCCTCCAGTGACGGTTGTTTTTCGATATACTCCACTTTTGCAGGCGGGAAAAGTTTCTTGAGTTCCGAAAGCGTGCCCTCTGCAATCAACTGCCCGCCGTGGAGGATGGCAATCTTGTCGGCCAGCTGTTCCGCTTCCTCCAGGTGCTGTGTCGTCAGGAGTATCGTCGTGCCGCCGCCCGCCAGATCTCTGACGGTTTGCCACACTTCGAGCCTGGCCTCGGGGTCAAGGCCTGTCGTTGGTTCATCCAGGAAAAGCACGGCTGGCGTGCCAACCAGGCTCATGGCAATGTCCAGCCTGCGCGCCATGCCGCCCGAATAAGTATTTACCCTGCGGTTGGCAGCGGTGGTTAACCCGAAGCGCGCAAGCAGGGTGTCGGCAGTGCGGTTCACATCCATAACCCCGCGAAGCCTGGCGATCATCCTGAGGTTTTCCCGCCCGGTCAAAAGGCCGTCTACGGCGGTAAATTGCCCTGTAAGACTGATGCACTCACGGACCTTTTTCGGGTCGCGAACCACGTCAAACCCGCAGACACTCGCACTGCCACTGTCTGGCTGTAACAGTGTGGACAGGATTTTGATTGTTGTGGTTTTCCCTGCGCCGTTCGAGCCCAGCAGGGCGAAAATCTCGCCGCGCTGCACCTGAAAGTCAACACCGCTTAGCACCTTGGTGGTTTTGAAGGACTTACACAGGGCCTCTACGTCGATCACCGTGTCCGTCATCAGAGTGTATTCCCTTTCTCGATTTTTTCGATAATTTCGCGGTTGAGCTTTTCACGCCAATCATCGGCATAGGTTTTCGCATTCCGTAAAAGTTCATCGCAAAAACCGGCCACATCCCGGCCTGTTATCTCCAGCACCTGCTTTCCGTCGGCAGCGCCCGTTTCGAACAAATCAATCAGTTCGTAGTGAATTTTCAGCATGTCATAGCCGTCTCCTGCCGCATAATTCCACATGTATTTTTGCATTTTTTCAAAAACGAACTGATAGTCTTCAGGCAATGCCTTTACTCTTGCCATCATCTGTCGATACTCTTTTTTGTCCTTGACCATTTTCGAAAACATTTCCCACATCGGTCTTTTCTCCTTTCGTACGGCCTCTGTCGCAGGCAACACATATGCCGCCAATCTAGTTACTGCCTGTGTTTCTCGTCGCTGTCCTCTTCTTGCAGTTCGCCAATTTTTGAGGCGACAAACTCCCATTTTTCCCAGAAACAGCGCAATTCCTCACGCCCTGCTTCATTGAGGGAATAAAACTTACGCGGTGGCCCCATGTCGGAGGGCTTTTTTTCTGTGTTCACGAGACCATTTTTTTCAAGCCGCACGAGGATAGTATAGACCGTTCCCTCCACGACGTCTGAAAAACCAAGGGCGTTCAGCCGTCTTGTAATCTCATAACCGTAGGTCTCCCCGCGGCTGATGATCTCCAGGACACAGCCCTCCAACACCCCTTTCAGCATCTCCGTAAGGTTTTCCAAAAACGATCCCTCCAAACCATTCCCAAGAGTGGTATAAAGTACTACTTACTACTGGTATATAGTAACACATAGTAGTCAGCATGTCAAGAAAAGTCCTGGGGCCTGTGTTGTGGTATACCCGCGTCAAACAGGGTGCTTCCTCCGAGGCAGCAGAAAAAAACGCGGTTCAGTGGCGCGCCTTGAGCGATGAAAAAAGGCCGCTGTGGTATTCGCACTTTTCGGCGAATACCACAGCGGTCTTTTTTGCTGTTAAAGGGCTTAGAGTAACAATTCAGCCAGTTCAGTCGGTGTCTCCTCTTTAAAAATCCACTGGTTTATGCGCGTAGGCAAGATAGAGATAAAGACATCGTCCTCCTCAAGATAGGCGTCTTTTTTGCCAAAGGCCTCGGGGAATTTTTTGCGGTACGTATCCCGGTTTGCCTCGTTTTCTTCACTCTGGCAGGAACCCAGTAAATCCGCCCGTCCCTGCAGGTAAAAGTACCCAAAGCTCAGGGCTACATTGGCGTTGGCCGCAATCTGCGCAATCTTACGGCTGGGCTGGTTAGAGCGTACCAGAATCCTCTCCCCGTTGCGCACGGCGGCCACCGGCCGTACCGTAACGATATCATCTTTGCTGGTGGCCAGGGAGACGTAGGCAATTTTTTCTAGCTCCTCCCAAAAAGCATCCATTTCTACACCCATAAGGACCCCTCCTCTTACTTAAAGTGCCGCATTGCTGTCCGTAGTCTTTGTCATGGGTTCTATTATAGCAGTTTCCCCACCTTTGGTAAAACAAGCGGGGAGGAGAGGGAGTGCCCCAAAAGCCTCGGGTTTCTGGGGAGAGGGCATAAAATATAACATATGTAAGATATATTTTAACCAAGGTGATCCTTGAAAAACAACGGGTAAAATGCTATACTATTACTCTAAATACGATTCCCAAGAACAGAACGGGACGCAGAAACTCAAGTGAGCCGCAGGATGGCTGGCGGACAATCGTTTGTGGAGAAAGGGAGAGGGAAATTGTACAGGCCGGCAGAGAACCATGGCGACAGCACCCCTGTCCCCCAGCTCGTATTTTCAAGGCTCAGCTTTCCCGATATGGATGAGGCGAAGCTCAAGGTGGCGCTGTATGTCCTGGCCCATGGGGAGTGTGAGGCGGAGCAGGTTGCTTCGGCGTTGCACCTTCGGGACAAAGTGGCCGAGAAGGCACTTTCCTACTGGGAGGGAGCGGGCCTTTTGGAATGTGTGGCCGTCGCCGGTGGGGAGGCATTGCCAAAGCGCAAGGTGAGGCGCAGGCATATGAACACCGGGCAGGTAAACCTGGCCGCCGAAAACGACCCGGTTTTGGGTGCCATGATGCAGGAGTTGCAGCACATTTTCGGCGGGGTGGTCAACCAAAAAGAGAACAATATTTACTGCACCCTATACTGTGAAGACGATTTCCCGGCCGACCTCATCCTGATGGCGGCCATGCACTGCGCGGCGGAGGGCAAAAGTGGCGCCTCGAGGGTGGAGCGCACGCTGCTGTCCTGGCGAAAAGAGGGCATCGACACCTGCGAAACGGCCGACAGGCACCTGAAGCTTCTGGCCGAGCGAGAGGCCCGCTACGAAGTTATGGCCAAGCTATTTGGCCAAAACAAGTCGGATTTCACTGCGGCAGAGCGACGGATGCTGGATGTATGGGAAGAGGAGTATGGCTATGACGAGGAGATGCTGCAGGCGGCGCGCCTCGCCGCGGGCAGCCGGGAAAGCGAGATACGCTACCTCAACGGGATCCTGAAAAAATGGCACGCAAAAGGGTACCACACCGCCGCCGATATGAGAAGGGGAGAAGAGGGAAGTAACCTGAACGTGCAGGGCACGAAACAAAACATCAGCCAGTATGAAGAACTTCTCCATGGCAATTATTTTAAACCGATGCGCAAGAAGGGCGGGCAGGGATGAACCGAAAAGAATTGTATACCCGCGCGTTTCAGACGGTGGAAAGCCGCAGGCAAAAGGCAGAAGTACAGGCGCTGCACCGCAGCGAGGAAATTTACGCCGCCAACCCGAAGCTCACGGAGCTGGACCGCAGAAAAAGTGCCGCCGGAGGTGCGGCGGCACTGCTGGCGGCGGACGGGAAGACGGAAGAAAGCCGGAAAAAACTCAGAGAAATGCAGGAAATTGAAGGGGAGAAAGTGCGTTTTCTCGGGGAACTGGGGCTGAGCGAAGAGAGTATGTCCCCCCGCTGGTTTTGCGGCCGCTGCCAGGACACCGGCCGTGTGGGCGGCCTTGCCTGCACCTGTGTGGAGGAGGAGGTAAAGAGGCTCAGGCGCGAGACAGTCAACGAGTCGGGCCCCTTGAAGCTATGCAGTTTTGATAGCTTTGAACTGGAAAAGTATCCGCAGCACCTGGACGGCCTGAATGTCTCCCCCAGAGAGCTGATGCAACACCATTTCCAAAACGCCGTGACCTATGCAAACGAGTTTGATGCGTCCAGCGAGAGCCTCTATATGTTTGGAGACGCGGGTCTTGGAAAAACGCACCTGGCCCTCAGCATCGCCAGCGTCGTGCTGGACCGGGGTTTTGACGTGGTGTATGTGAGTGCGCAGAATGCCTTTTCCCGTCTGGAGGAAGAGCGCAGGCAATGGGGGGTAAACAGTGCCTTTTTTCAAACCCTTTTGGAGGCGGACCTCCTCGTCCTGGACGATTTGGGAACCGAGTACCTCGACGCCTATACCCGCAGCCGGTTGTATGAGCTGATCAATACGCGCATGAACCGCAAACCCACGATTTATACGACGAACATCTGTGAACCGGACCAGCTTTTGCAGCGGTACACCGAAAAAATTGCCTCTCGTTTACTGGGGGACTGCTACACCATGCGGTTCATCGGCCTGGATATCCGCCTGCAGGACCCCTATGCACTTCCGGGGTAGCCCCCTGCACACAGAGGTGAACGCATTGTAAAACTTTTGGGAACCTTTGGGGAAAAGGCTATGCCAGACACAGCGCATATGGTACAATGAAAAAAAGCAAGGGAGGCCTCAAAAATGCCGTACGATCAGAAAGAAAACCCCAAGATGGATGTCTCGGGCTCGCCCCCTATTCAGAAACCCGCAAAGGCGCCGCCCCCCGCGCCCAAAGAGATGAAGATAGAACCCGATGATGAGTCCATCACAAAACTTGCCTATGATCTCAACGAAGAAAAGAGCAAACTGCAAGAGGAAAAGCAAACCAGGGGAAAACAGGCCGGGTTCAGCCAAAAAGACTGCGAGGACATCGTCGGCAGTGACTAGACCCGCCTATAGGATGATTGAAAAATCGCAATAAAAAAGAACCCCTGCCGAAGAGGTTCTTTTTTTCTATGCTTCGTTGGCCAGCGCGTGCTCCAACATGATCGAGGCAAAATCCAGTGCGTTGTAGAGCCCGTTCTTCACACTCTGCTTTTTGATGCGGTCCTTTGGAGGAAGAGATTCATCGGTGGAGAGCAGCATCACCATGATCTTGTCGGGCATCTCCTGTCCGTTCTCTTTCTTCGTGGAGAGGATTTGCATAAAAACCACGTAGGGGTCGCCCATATCTCCGTAGTACATTTCGTTTTTGGAACGTACCAAAGGATGTTTTTTGTATTTCAGTTTGGCCTCAAATGCCATTCATTTCGCTCCTTTGTCCTAAGGGATGTCGCAGAACTATTCGCCAAGATAGTTGCGGACCATGGCTTGCAGGATGTCGTCACGGTCCACCTTACAGATCTTGGTGCGTGCGCCGCCGAAGGTGGTAATATAGGTGGGGTCTTCCGAGAGGATGTACCCGACGATCTGGTTGATAGGGTTGTACCCCTTCTGTTTCAGGGCGCTGTAGACTTCGGTCATGATCTGCTTGATCTCTTGCTCTTTGTCCTCATGTACCGAAAAGATCGTGGTGGTAGGCTCACTCATGGGTCACCCTCCTGACTGCATTCATACTCTTTAACATTATAGTATGCCTTTGGTACAATTGCAAGAAAAACCGTACCGGGGCAGTGGCTTTGGGTTTTCGCTAAAAACGCTCTTGAGACACTGCCCGTACTCGGCCTAGCTGCGCAGCACCACGCCCATCTGTTTAAGCTGTGCCAATATCTTTTCAATCAGTGCGTCGGCATCCGCGTCGGTCAGCGTGGCCCCGGCGTCGCGCAGCACCAGGCTGTAGGCCAGGCTTTTGTTCCCCTTCCCAATGTTCTCCCCTTTGTAGACATCAAAAAGAGCCAGGCTTTCCAGCCGTTTGCCGCCGGCTTTACGAAGGGTTCGCTCGATGTCGGCGGCGGGCACGTCCTCTGCCGCCACCAGTGACAAATCCCGTGTCACCGCAGGGAATTTTGGCAGAGGTTTGTATTGCGGCACGTCCCCCTGTGCCTCAAACAAGGCCTCCACCGATATTTCGGCGGCCACAACGCGGTGGCGTATCTCATAGGCCTCATTAACGAGGGGGTGAATCTCCCCAAGAGTGGCCAGTTTTTTTTCTTCCATGCGTCCATTTTCGCCGCGCAAAGAGATAGAGAGATCGGCACAGCGGCCTGGGTGATAGCTTTCCCCCTGCTCATTGCGTTTCACAAGCAGTTCGCTCGTGTCTACGCCAAGCACCTCAAACAAGGCCTCGACGGTCCCCTTGATGGCCAGGTAGTCCCAGCTTTTTCCGTAGGCGGCCAAAACCATTTTTTTATGTTCTTCGGGCAACTGTTCAGGGTCCTCTGTGGGGGTGTACTCGGTGGCAAGCTCGAACAGCGCCGCCTCCTCGTTGCGCGAGGCCCAGTTCCTGCCCACGACTTCCATCATGCTGGGCAGGGCGGTGGTACGCATCAGGGAGGTGTCTTCCCCCAGAGGGTTTTGAATGGCAACGGCCTTGCGCAGGGGATTTTGGGCCGCCAGGTGGATGCGGTCGAAGCTTTTGGGGCTGTAGAAGCTGAAGGTTTCACATTCCCAAAAACCATAGCCGGCCAGGGTCTCCACGAGTCTTTTTTCAAAACGCTGCCGCCTGGAGGGGATGGCCTTTGCCTCGCCACGCAAAATGGTCAGTGGAATGTTATTATATCCGGCAAAACGTGCGACCTCCTCTGCGATATCGCAGCTCCTCTCCACATCGGCCCGGAATGTGGGAACCGTGACAACGCCGTTTTCCACAGAAAAACCAAGCGGCAGCAGGGTGTCCACCATGTCCTGTTCACTCACATCGATACCCAGCAGGCGGTTGATTGCCGCAGGGTCGAAGGGGATGCCGCGGGGTTTACTGGGGGAGGGGTAATCGTCCAACATTCCCCCGACGATATCCCCGGCATCCAGTTCCCTGACAAGCTCTAAAGCGCGCCTAAGGGCGCCGCCTGCATTGGCGGGGTCAAGCCCCTTTTCAAAGCGGCTCGAGCTTTCGGTGCGCAGGCCCAGTTTTTTCGAGGTGGCGCGCACACTGGGGCCATGGAAGCAGGCGGACTCGAAGACCACGCGGCTCGTGGTCTCGTAGACGCCCGAATATTCGCCGCCCATCACGCCTGCTACGGCGATCGGGCCCTTTTCGTCGGCGATGACCATCATGTTGGGCGTGAGGGCGCGCTCTGCCCCGTCCAGTGTGACGATCTGCTCGCCTTCGGCGGCCCGGCGCACCGTGATCTTCTTGCCGTTTACATAGGCGTAGTCGAAGGCGTGCATGGGCTGGCCGTACTCCAGCATCACATAGTTCGTGATGTCCACGATGTTGTTGATGGGACGCACGCCGGAAAGCCGCAGGCGCTCGCGCATCCATCGGGGGCTCGGCTGGATGCGGACATTCTCCACCATAGCGGCGGAGTATCGCATGCAGAGGTCGCTTGCCTCCACCTTGACCGAGAGATATTCCGAGACGTCGCCGTCGCCTGTTGGCTCGGGCGGCTCGGATGCAGTGAACGGCACGCCGAAGGTGGCGGCCGCCTCGCGGGCAAGGCCCAAAACAGACAGGCAATCGGGCCGGTTCGGGGTGATTTCGAACTCGAAGACGGTGTCGTCCATGCCGAGGGCCACGGCGGCGTCCTGCCCAAGCGGCGCGTCCTCCTCCAGCACAAGGATGCCGTCCTCCACGGCGCCGGGAAAGTCGTTGAGGCTCAGGTTCAGCTCATCCAGGCTGCACAGCATGCCATTCGATACGACCCCGCGCAGCTTGCCGCGCTTGATTTCGGCGCCGCTTGGGAGCTTGGCTCCGTGCAGCGCCACGGGGCAGAGGTCGCCCTCTTTGAGGTTTTGGGCGCCGGTCACGATTTGAATGACCTCCTGCCCGATGTCCACCTGACAAATCCACAGGTGATCTGAGTCGGGGTGGCGCGCAAGTTCCGTCACCCGCCCGATCACCTCCTTTTTCATGCTTTCGGCCTCGGATTCATAGGTTTCCACTTTGGAGCCGGACATGGTCATGCGGTCGGCAAACTCCTTCGGAGTGGCGGTAAAATCGGCAAAGCTCTGCGCCCATCGAAGTGGTAGTTTCATCTTTTTTCCTCCTTAAAACTGGCGCAGGAAGCGCAGGTCGTTTTCATACAAAAGCCGCATATCGTCAATGTCGTAGCGCATCATCGCAATACGCTCGAGGCCCGCGCCAAAGGCGAAGCCAGAGTAAACCTCGGGGTCGATATCGCAGTTTTCGAGCACCTTGGGGTGCACCATGCCACAGCCCAGAATTTCAATCCAACCCTCATATTTACACAGCGGACAGCCCTTGCCGCCACATTTGAAGCAGCTCATGTCCATCTCGGCGCTGGGTTCGGTGTAGGCGAAGTGGTGGGGCCGAAAGCGGGTTCTCGTGTCCGGGCCGTAGAGCTGTTTGATAAAGAGGTCGAGCGTGCCCTTGAGGTCGGTGAAAGTGATACCCTTGTCGACGGCCAGGCCCTCGATTTGGTGGAAGATGGGCGAATGGGTGGCGTCGGCCGGGTCCGAGCGGTAGACCCGGCCGGGGCAGATGATGCGGATGGGTGGTTTCTCCTGCAGCATCGTGCGGATTTGCATCGGGCTGGTCTGGGTGCGCAGCAGGATGTTCTCGGTGATATAGAAGGTGTCCTGCGTGTCGCGCGAGGGGTGGCTTTTGGGCATGTTGAGCATTTCAAAATTGTATTTGTCATACTCGATTTCGGGCCCCGTGACAGAGTCAAAACCCATGCCGAGGAAGATTTCCTCCAGCTCCCCCAGCACCTTGCCAAAGGGGTGTAAGCCCCCCTGTGCGGGGCGCTTGCCGGGCAGGGTGACGTCGAGGCTCTCTTCCGCCAGCTGCCGCGTGAGCAGCACCTCGCGCAGCTCGTCCGCGCGTTTTTGGATGGCGTCTTCCAGTTGGCCGCGGATTTCATTCGCCAGCGCGCCCACCACTGGCCGTTCTTCGGCCGAAAGGCCGCCCATCTTTTTTAAGATGGCGGTCAGCTCCCCCTTTTTCCCGAGGTACTGCACGCGCAATTGCTCGAGCAGGGCCTGTTCCTCGGCCGTGCTGATCTGCGCCACAGCAGTTGTTCGGATTTCTTCCAGTGCCTGTCTCATTGTCTGCCTCCTCTAATCCATGGCGCCGTTTTGGCGGCCCGCTGCCGGGTGCGGCGCTTGTTTCGCAGGTTAAAGATACGTTGTGGATGTTTGTTTTGCCGGGGATACGGGTCTCTTTTTTGACAGGTCATGGCAAGCAAGCACGCTGCCCACAACAGGTTATGGGGTATTCGGCCCTACTATTTGGCAATAAAAAAGCCCGCCCCCAACCAAAGGGACGAAGCGACGCTCCGCGGTACCACCCTGTTTTTTGCCCGGTGAACCCATGGTCCAAGAGCAAACACTCTCTGCCTCGATAACGGGAGAACCCGGCAGGGCCTACTGAGACACACGGTTCAGCCCGGCTGCTCGAAAGGGAACTTCACCTGCCGTTTTGCCCGGGCGCTTCCAGCCACGGCGCCCTTCTCTTGGGGACAAGCAGACGGTTACTTTCCTTCGTCTTAGCATTTAGCAAAGTATAGCACGCAGGAACCCTTTTGACAAGTGAAAATCTCCATGAGATAATATCAGCAGAGAGTTTTCCGGTGGTAGCAGGTGTAGAACAGCAGATAGAGCGCGAGGGTCATCAGCGAAAACAGCAGACAGGTGAGCAGGGCGGCCACGCTAAATTGCTGCAGGAGCGCAGATAGCAGACCGGTTGGCCGCCGCAGCAGGTCCCAGCTGTTGAAGCGCAGGCACCGCCCGAGATAGATGCCGAACCCCCCGAGCAGGCACGCCGCCAGGCAGAATAGCCACCCGGCCGGCTGCCCCAGCTGCCGCCGCACCAAGGTGTGCATCAGGTAGAGCGAGAGAAAACCCAGCGTGCAGCCTGCCGCCACCGGCAGGACAATGTGCAGGAAACCCACCCACACCTCCGGCTGGGCGGTGAAGGTGTAGCTGTAGGGATCATCTTGCGGAGAAAAGGAATAGAGCCGCAGGTGCACAAGGTCGGTGAGCATATAAGGTGCGTTTGGGAAGAAGGCCAGCCACAAGAGGGAAAAGAGAGTGGCCCCGGGCCCCCACCGGCCGGCCGCATACCGGCGCCAGAGGGCCAGCGAGGAAAAGAGAACCGGCAGGCCTGCCAAAAGCAGGTTCCAAAAAAGATACATCCGTGCCAGCAGATCCCGCCGGAACAGGAGAACCAGCAGCAGCGCCAGGGCCGCCAGGGCGGCCAACACCAAAAGCAGCCGCCAGAAAACCGGGGGAAACAGGGTTTTCCAGTGGGCGGCCGGAGTGCTTTTGGGGGGACGGTTCTCTTTTTTCATGGTGGTATACGCGATACAAAAGGGGATGGATGAGTATGATTTTTGGCATCGGCATGGACTGTGTGGAGATTGCCCGCATGGACAAAAGCCTGGCGCGGCCACGCTTTATCAAAAGGGTGTTCAGCACGGAGGAGAGCGCACTCTTTGCCACAAAAGGCAAGGGTGCGGCGGCCAGCGCGGCCGCCTGCTTCGCGGCGAAAGAGGCTTTCCTGAAAGCCTGCGGGCGGGGCCTTGGCACCTTTTCCCTGCCCGAAATCGCCGCGCTGCGCCGCAGCAGCGGGGCGCCCTATTTTGTTTTTTCGGGTGCGGCGGCCGAGTTTTGCTCGCGCAACAGCCTCTCCTGCCACCTCTCGCTCAGCCACGAGGGCGGTCTTGCCTTTGCCTATGTGGTGCTTGAAAAAACCGAAGAGAGGTAGACCGGAACGTGCTGACGCCGAAAGATGCGGGCCGCTGCGCCTAGGGTAACATGCCCTCGTTTTGGGAGCTTTCCAGCAGCATGTGCGCGCATTTATAGATGTCTCCGCAGCCCAGCGTGATGACAAGATCCCCGGGCTGCGCGTGCGCCAACACATGGTTTGCCACCTCCCGCTGGGTTTCAAACCATACGCTCCCCGGTATGTTTTTGGCGATGTCTTCGGTGGTTACGCGGTAGTCTTCCGCCCGTTCACGGCCGCCCATCACGGCGGTCATCACCACATGGTCCGCCAGGGAGAGCGCTTTTGCAAATTCGTCGAGCATCTGCTGGGTGCGGCTGAAGGTATAGGGCTGGAAGATGGCCCAAACCTCCCGGTAGTCCATTTGTGTGGCGGCGCGCAGGGTGACTTCCAGCTCGGCCGGGTGGTGGGCGTAGTCGTCGACCACCGTGAACCCGTCCACCTGCCCAAGCGTTTCGAAACGCCGGCCGGCGCCCCCAAAGGAGGCAAGCCCTTGAAAGCACTGCCGGGCGCTTGCGCCGGCGCGGCGGGCGGCGCCGTAGGCGGCCAGGGCGTTGTGGATATTGTGCCGCCCCGGCACGGCAAGCGATGCGGTGCCGGTTGTCTGCCCCCGCTCCACCACATCGAAAGACCAGCAGGAGGGCCTGTGTTCCCGCAGATTCACGGCCCGAAGCTCGTTTCCTTCGCCAAGGCCGAAAGAGGTTTTTGGCTGTGGCAGACCGGCCACCACCTCACGGCTTTGTGCATCGTCGCCGTTATAGAGGATCTGTCCTGTGGCCCTGGCGCAAAACTTGCGGAAAGAGGCCTTGAGGTTTTCCATCGAGCCGAAATAGTCAAGGTGGTCGTTGTCGATGTTCAAAAGCACGGCGGTGTCTGGCGTGAGCGCGAGGAAGGTGTCGTGAAATTCACAGGCCTCCACCACGATGGCGCCGCCCTTCCCCCCTTTTCCATAACCGTGGATCAGAGGCAATTTCCCGCCGATGACGGCGGCGGGGTCAAACCCGGCGGATTCCAAAATCTGCACCGTCATACCCGTGGTGGTGGTTTTTCCGTGTGTGCCTGCGATACACAGGGGGGTCTCATACAGCGAAGCCACATAACCCAGCATGACGCTGCGTTCCACGCAGGGGATGCCGCGGCGCTCGGCCTCCAGGCGTTCGGGGTTGTCCGGCCGGATGGCGGCCGAATAGACGACCAGGTCGGCTCCGTCAATGTTTTCGGGTTTGTGCCCCATCATGACCCGCACGCCTTTTTTTCGCTCATACGCAAGGATATCCCCCTCATTGACATCGCTGCCCTGAAGGGTGTGCCCTTTTTCGAGCATGATTTGAACGAGGGGGTACATGCCGCTGCCCCCCACGCCGATAAAGTGTAATGTTTTCGGGCTTTCCAGCAGCCGACGCAGTTCGACATCCATTGACAATCTTCTCTCCATTTTGCAAAAAGTGTAGGGAAATGGCTCTGTGGTTCCCCTGGAGGGACCCGTGGCAATGCTTGACCAATAAAACGATATAAAGAAGAAAAAAGACATTTCCTCACGAAACACAACATCTTGGCTTATTATACCACAAGCCGACAAATCTCCCAAACACAAAAAAGTAGAAATATGGTATACTGTAAGATACTTAACCTATCTATCACCCGCAGGGGGTACACATGTTTCCCAAATTGCCCATACCAATACGCGTCATACTGGATACGATCCACGAAGCCGGTGGGGAAGGCTATGTGGTTGGCGGCGCCGTGCGCGACCTTTTACAGGGAAAGGTCCCCACAGACTGGGATCTCTCCGCCACGCTGCCCAAGGAGGCCCTGCTGGCCGCTTTTCAGGGCGCCAAGGACAAAGGCGGCCGGTTTGGCACGGTGAGTGTCCCCTGTATCCAGGGAGACTGCGACATCACGCCCTGCCGTTCCGAATCGGATTACCAGGACCACAGACACCCCGAAACGGTGCAGTTTCACGGGAACATCCTGCTCGACCTGCTCCGGCGTGACTTTACGGTGAATGCCATGGCCTATAATGGGGAGATCCTGATCGACCCATTCGACGGCCAGGGGGACCTGCAAAAGGGTGTTTTGCGCTGTGTGGGAGAGCCGAGGGAACGGTATTCGGAAGATCCTTTGCGGATTCTTCGTCTGTTTCGCATCAGCGCCACCAAGGGGTTCAAGGCCGAGCTGAACACCCTGAACGCGGCGCTGGAAAAGGCGGATGAAATCTCTCTTCTCAGCCATGAGCGGGTCTACAAAGAGGTGCTGAAAATCCTGATGTCGAGCGGGCCGCAGGCGCTTGGCCCGCTGATCACCAAAGGGGCGTTCAGCAACTATGGCTTTGCCTACGCCCCCAGCCTCGCCGCCCTCTCCCGGGTGCCGCAGGATCCTCTCTGCCGCTGGTGGGCGCTGATGACGCTGTGCGGGGCGGACCCCGATGTGGTGAGCGAGGCCTTTTGCTTCAACAGCTATTACCGCCGGGAGCTGAGTGAATGCACCCGGTTATACCGCGCGGGACCTGCGAAAAACCGCACCGAGCTCAAACGGAAACTGCGCAACACGAAGCTGGACTATGGCCCCATCTCCGCCTCTTTTGCCGCCATTTCGCCCTACTATGTCATGGAGCCAGTTTTATATGAACGGATACTGGTCTGGCAGGAACCCTACCGCATCGAAGACCTGGCGGTGGATGGCCAGCTGCTGGAATTTGAGGGCATCAGCGGGGAGATGTGTGGCAAGGTGCTGAACGAGCTGTTGTCCGCGGTGATCAAAAATCCTTCCCTCAACCGGACATCGGTGCTGCTGGGGCTGGCGCGGGGGCTTCGCCAGATGATGTAGAGTATGGCCCGCTTGAAAGGGGAGCGGCACGTTGACAGGGCGGGCCACACGAAAAAAATGTCACATACATGAGGTTGGTCTTGGAAGGGATTCGAAAAGTCACTTTGAGGTTTTATGAGGGCTGTACGGTATGTAAGACCGTTTTGGTCCTGGTTGTCCTCCTTCTTTATTTCATACTCACCGCCTACAGTGGTGGGGCTGTTTTTGAAATACTTCTTTTCTGGGTGGTTGTGGCCGTATATATCGTTCTGCCCGGGCTGTTGGCGGCCAAAGTGCTCAAGACAGAGCAGTGGTTTTCTGGTTTTACCGGTCCCCTGGCAATTTTGCTGGGCGCCGGTTTTTTTGCTGTGCTCTATTGCTTTTCCATGCGGCTGCACCTGCTTGCGCTCTTGCGTGTGGTGCCGCCCCTGCTCAGCGCTGGCTGCCTGCTGTGGTTTGCCTGGGAGGCAAAAAAGAAGTGGGTGGCCAAAAAACCTCTGCGGCGGCCCGTTTTATTGCCCGAACAATGGATGCTGGTTTTGCTGTTTGCCGCCCTTTTGCTGCTGTATACGTTTACGGGAGTTGTGAAAAACGCACTTCCCCTTGCGGTAGGGGACACCCTCTTAGACCACGACCTGCTTTGGAATGTGGGTAATGCAAACAGCTTTCAATTGGCGTTTCCGCCCGTCGACATCCGGTATTTCGATGTGCGGCTGAGTTATCATTACCTCACAGAGCTGCTGGCGGGGGCCCTCTCCCTCGTCAGCGGCGTGGATGCCTACCGGGTCATTGGTTTTTATCTGCAGCCGCTGATGCTGGGGGCGATGATTCTCTGCCTCTACCGCTTGGCCCGCCTGTTTTGGCCCAAAAGTACGCTGAAAACCCTCTTGTTCCCCTATGCGTTCTTCCTTTTCAGTTGCGCCAGCCTGTGGAAGGTGCTGCCGAACGGATGGAGCGTTTTCTGGAACCAGAACATCGTTCATCTGATCACCAACATCAACAGCCAGACGACGGCCTATACTGTTTTGAGTATTTTTTTGGGCCTTTTTGTGTCCGCCGCCAGACAGAAATACCGCGTGGGTATAGTGCATTTTTTGCTGACGCTCTGCGCGTTTGTTCTGCTGTGTGTGGCAAAGGGGCCGATGGCAGCCATTGTGGCCGCGGCGCTGGTGCTCACGCTGCTGGTGGGGCTGTTTTTTAAACAAACCACCTGGCGGGGCCTTCTGTTGGGGGCGGCGCTGGGGGCGGTGTTTGTCCTGTTCTATTTTGTGCTGTTCAGCAGCGGGGCCAACAGCAGCACGCGTTTCAGCGTGGACGGCACCCTGCTGGTGGGGTATTTTGCTAATCTTTTAACCCGTTTTCAACTGACAAACCATACGCTGTGGATGCTGAGCATTCCCCTTTTCTATCTGGTGCAGACACTGCTGTTGATGCCCGCGCAGGTGCCCTTGTTTGTGCGGGGCCTGGTTTCGGATGTGCGGCACTTTGGCCGTTTGCAGCCCGAGAGGATGTTGTATTATGCGGCGGGTATTGGTGGGGTGCTCGCTTATTTTCTGGTTTACCATCCCCATATGAGCCAGAATTATTTCCTCTATACAGGCATTTTCTTTTTCACGGCGCTGGCCGTGGGGAACCTGGATACCCTGCGCCCGGTGAAGCTCAACGCACCGTGGGCAAAGAGGACGGCCCACAAGCTGTTTGTATTGATCGTCGCCTTTTTTGCGCTGGTGGCTTTTGTCACAACGGCATTTTTATATACGAACCTGCTGGGAAGCGGGGCCAGAAGGCTGGCAACCAACCTCGGGTTTCTCGAAAAATACCCCTATGAGGTCGTCATGAGCCCGGACGACCAGGCCGGGATGGAGTGGCTGCGGGAGCAGGGCGATGAAACCGCCATGTTTGCCACGAACCGCATCCATACGGGCGCCAGGATGGAGGGGATCAGCAACTTGTATTCGGGGCTTTCGGGCCGCCAGGGTTATATGGAGGGGTTCCAATATGCCGTGACCAACATGGGGGTGCCCGAAGCGTCGGTGCAGGAGAGGCTGGCGGTGAACCAGGCGCTGTTCAGCGCCGAGACACCGCCCGAAGAGGTGTTGAGGCTCTGCAGGCAGTGGGGGATTGACTACCTGGTGTATTCGACGCAGATGGAGGGAGAGGAGAGCCAGCTGAGCGCGCTGGAGCTTGTGTTTGACAGCCCCACCCTGCGCATTTATCAGGTGCCTTGAGCGCGGCACGCATGACGCGAGGCAGAGTACGGTCAAAAAAGAAGAAAAATGCGGCAGAAATTGACAATAATATCATACGATTATCACTTTTCTTTGTTAGAATACAGGTAAACGAAAAGACATCCCGGCCCCTGCCGGGAACCGCCGACGAGTGAAGGACTTTTCCCCGCCACGCGGTTTGGAAAGGCTTTCGTTTAACTCTTCTACGAAAGGAAAGTGCATGATGCAAGAGAGAAAAATTCGCAAAATGGTCAAAGGACAGGTGGCCCAGGACGGTGCGGGCGTGAAGCTGGTTCGTGTTCTCGGGCACGACACGGTAGAGGACTTTGACCCCTTTCTGATGCTGGATTCCTTTGATTCGACGAACCCCGACGACTATACCCGCGGGTTCCCCATGCACCCTCACCGCGGCATTGAGACGGTCACGTATCTGATCAGTGGCGAGATTGACCACGAGGACTCCCTTGGCAATATGGGGCGCATCGGCCCCGGGGAGAGCCAGTGGATGACGGCGGGAAGCGGGATTATGCATCAGGAGATGCCCCAGCCGGCAGAGAGAATGCTGGGCTTCCAGCTTTGGCTCAACCTGCCGAAGAAGGACAAAATGTGCGACCCACAGTACTATGACATCCGCGAGGATACCATAGGCGAGGTGGAGACAGAAGAGGCCAAAGTGCGCGTGATTGCGGGCGAGTACGGCGGCGCCAAGGGCGCCAGGACGGACTACATCCAGGCCTCCCTGTACGACGTGGCGCTGAAAGCCGGAAAATCGATGACGATACCCACGAAAAAAGGGGAAAATGTCTTTGTCTTTCTCATCGAGGGAGACGCCGTCATCGAGGGAAAAACCATAGAGGCAAAAACCGCCGTACTGTTTGACGACGGCGAGGCCGTTACCCTGACGGCTCCGGAAGGCCAGGATTCCCGCATCATCTTTTATGCGGGCCAGCCCATCCGGGAAGAGGTGGCCTGGGGAGGCCCGATTGTGATGAACACGAAGCAGGAGATCATCCAGGCCTTCCGGGACATGCACGACGGTACGTTTACAAAGCATGAGGTGAGAGTGCACCACCACAGCGGCACGAAACCCAACTAAAACAGAACAGCAGCAAAAGGGCCCCCTGCGGGGCTTTTTTGCTGCTGTATTTTAAGCGGCGCCGTGTTATAATATGATTCTCCCCTATAAATAGAGGTGCACTGCCCGCAGCAAGCGGCTCTATGGACCT
>JAJDHT010000035.1 GCA_030266325.1 Ruminococcaceae bacterium OttesenSCG-928-I18 | reverse complement strand
CTGAAAAGAGTACAGCAGCAGGGCGAATGCCGCCGAAAAAACCAGCGCCGGGCGGCCGCCGAAAAGTTTTACGAAGACGGCCCAGCACAGCAGCAACACCCCGGCCGTGTAGGTGAAGATCATCAAAAAGGGGGTGACGGCATACCACTCTGTGCCGAAAACGCCCGGCTGCAGGCACATCAAAAAGCAGGCGGCATAGCTGCCCTGCCAGGTAAAATAGAGGGTTTTCATGTATTCGAAGGCCGCCCCCAATACCGGCAACAGCTGCCCCGTCTGCACAATGGCCTCGCGTGCCAGCCGCCCGTTGCCAAAGTCGTCGGCCGCGGGGTGGGCATACTGTCCCATCAGCAGCAGGGGAACGAGCGACAGGACAAACAGCAGCCCGAAAAGAAGGCAGACGGTTTTGGCGTTGATGTACCGGGAGAATTTTTTCATAAAGAAGTACTCCTTGGAGAAGAGGATTTGGCCGCCGGGGCGCCCCGGACATTTCTGACGAACCAAAGATAGTTTTTATGCTGTTCCCGGGCTCTTCCACCACTGCACCAACTTTCCTTTGCCATACCGGTAAAGGAAAGTGAAAACGACGGGAAGCGCGATGCTCAGCAATAAACCGGCCAGGCGAACCAGAAGACTGAGCCAGGGCGTGCCGCTCACGAGGGACAGGGCAAACAGCGGCTCCAGCACATAGAGGGAAATAAGATCGATGAACAAGAGGTGATAAAGGAAAATCTGCAGGGAATATTTTCCGCACCACTCCAGCGGGGACAATATAGTAAAGAGCACCCGGCCGCCCTTTTTTTCGAGGCGGGGGAGGAGCGTGGCGCACAGCATGAAGACGGCCAGCCCATAGAGGGGCAAGGTGAGCTTGGGCGGGCTTTTGCTTAGGGGGCCCATGCCAAAAAGTTCCTGCTGCTGTAAAATAAAATAGAGACAGGCCAGAAAAACCACTGCGGCGATACAAGCCGGCAGGATGGGCGAGCGTTTTTGCAGGTGGTCTGCGTTCCAGAGCATGCCGATGAAAAACATCAGCAAATAAAAGCCACCCAGCAAATTCTTTGCGGTGCCGTGGAGGTCAAACAGATGGGTGTACTGCTGCGTAAACCAGACCACAACCAGCAGCAGCAAGAGCATGGCCCCCTGTAGCAGAAGGGGATGAGCGCCTGCTTTGCTGCGTTTTATCATAAAATACAGCAGTTGGCTCACCAAAATCATCTGCAGAAAAATGAGGACAAAGTAAAACGGCGCACTGGCGGAAAAAGTGAGCACGGCTCTCCCATAGGTCCCGAGGTCAAGCACGCCATGCGCATATAAAACGACGACGGCGCTGGCAAGCAAATATGGTTTTGCCAGTTTCCAGCAGTGTTTTCCGGTATAACCCCAGTCGTAGTGCTCCGGCTGCCGCCTTTCCAGCGAGGAGTAAGAGTTATACCCGGCCATCAGGAAAAACAGGACCACAGAAAAATACATGACCGGCTGCAGCATGGGGTTTCGGTAGGGGTAGTGGTCTACCACCACGGCGATCATCGCCAGGCCTTTTGTGTAGTCTATCCATCGTTCTCGTTTTACCATTCGTTTTCCTCACCCGGTGCCCCCAGCCACCGTTTGATGGCCTCGAGGTGTTCTTTTCTTGGGCGTTTCGTCTTGCCCGCCTCGATGCGCGAGAGGGTGGAGATCTCGACGCCGGTCTCTTCGCTCAGCATGGCCAGGGTATAGCCGCGGCGGCGGCGCTCGGCCTTGAGTTTTTCGGTGTCGATGCCCGCCGGTTTGGGTTTTTCGTCCGGCGGCGCGAAGTTGCCCGCGTAAAAGGACAAAATGACGTCGGGCGGGGAGACCGAAATCTTCATTTCGCACCACAGCGGGAAGGAGATGCGCTGGGAGAGGTCGGCGGGGGTGTTGTCCCGGTTCAAGAGCACCCACTGGGCGATGATGCCCTCGGTCTCCAACCGGTCGAGGGCGGTTTCCAGCTTGCGCCGCGCGTAGCGCTCGTTGCCCTTTTCCACCTCGACGCCCGCGCGCTCCAAAAGGCGCCGGCAGCTGATGGGCCCCGCCAGGTTGCCGCTGTGGGCGCGGTCGCGCCACAGCCAGGTAAAATACCGTCCCAGGCGCCGCGCCGTCACCATCTTGGCGTAGTCCAGGCGCAGCACCTTACTCATCAAAAGGGCCGTCTCCCGGCGGGAGCCGAAGGAGGCGTGCCGCATGAATTCGCTGGGCCGGTAGGTCATGCTCTCGATGTAGTGGTCGTTGTCGAGGGTCTTCATCATATACATGTCGGTCACGTCCCACAGGCGCTTGAAGTGGCTGCGCTCGCCCACGCCCTTGATGATCGTTTTCTCAATCTCCACCATCGAAAAACCCATGCCGTACACCATGAGGCCCGCGCGCTGCAGCTGGTCGGGCCGGTAGGTGCCGGTGTAGCGCCCGTGGGTCTTCACGGGTTTTTTGCCCGAATACTGCAGCAGGTCGCCGATGTCCAGCGTCACATAGTCGTCGGGGGTTTTGGCGTTCATCAGCCAGTAGGCGTCCATCGCATAGAAGTAGGTGGCCATCTCCTCGTTGTAGCTCGTGGCGATGCGTATGGCCTCCTCCTGCAGGTGCAAAAACTCGGTCTGGTCCGAGGCGGCCACGAGGTTGATGCTCTGGGGGGTCAGGGGCTGGTTTGTGTCGTGGTCCCAAAAGGGCAGGATCTCGATGCGGCCCTCGGTGCCCCCGATGATGCGCGCCTGGGGGAAACGCCCGTCCTCGGGCAGCTCAAATTTCCCGCGCGCGATGGTCTCGCCGATGTCGTACACGGGCGCCGAAGAGTGCACCGAAAACAGGTCTTTGGGTTTTTCGCGCGGGCCCGCGCGCCGCTTGCCGTCCTCTTCGCCCGTGGCGGCCTCGTACTCGGCCTGCCACAGCGCAAAGACGTCCTGCACCGGGATACCCGAGGAGAGGGGGTAGGGGGGCGTCGTGTTCGCGCGGCCGGTCTCGAGGGCGTGTTCCATCGCGGGCACCGGCTGGAAGGCCGGGTGCACCTCCTGGCTCTTCGCCTGGGCAAAAATTTCGCCGCGTTCCCTGTCCGAAAGCGCCGCCAGGTAGGCCATGCTCTCCAGGTACAGCGGGTACTGCCGCTCGAAGGTCATGCTCAAAACAGCCTTTGCCTGTTCGTCGTAGCGCCCGGTGTCGTCGGCTAGGGCACTGCGCAGCACAAGGAAGACCGCAAAATTTTTCAGATGTTTCGTAAAGGTGGCGTCGTCAAGGATGGACATAGGGGTTTCTCTCCTGGCGGTTGAATGAGCGGCAAGCGCCGCCTCTTTTTCTGTGGCCCGTCTCTGTCTTTTAAGATGGGGTCAAGGGGGCGTTGTCCCCTTGCAGGAGCGCGAGGGCGGCGCCCTCGCAGCAGGCCGAAGACAAACGGCGTATCGCTGCGTCAGCTGCAAACCCGCGCGGGGGTTACGTACCTTTTGTACGCGCCCCCAGCGCGGCTTCTTGCTTCCTTGCGCTACACTCGTTTTTCCCGGCCTGTCAATCCTGCCCCCTGCGCCCCAGCAGGCCCTGGGCCAGCCGCAAAAGCCGCGGGTGCCGGTCCATAAAATCGGCGGCGCGCATGGCCGTGCGCACCGTGAGCGAGCGCAGCGTGGCGTCGGCGGCGTGGTTCACGGCCGTCAGCATGCGGTTGCTGTCCTCGGTTTTTTTGTATTCGGCGGCCAGCACGGCAAGCTCCTCCACAAAGGGGTGGTGCACGGCGGGCAGGGGCGGGCGCTGCACAAGCGCCGTCAGCTCTTCGTCGAAGCGCTGCACCATGTGTTCGCTCGAAAACCCGTGCAGCACGCGCTGCCGGGCTTTTTCCCCCCGCAGGCACAGCGTCTCTTCGTCCCCCAGCAGTCCCGCGATCGTGCGCACATAGGCGTCGATCTCTTCCTTCGGGAAGTCGCGGTTCTCGATGTCCGTGGCGCTGCCCAAAAGGGGTAGCACCGCGCCGGTGTCCCCGGTGACAAGCTCGGCCTGGCCGCCCACGTCGCTTGTGAGCACGGGCGTACCCATAGCCATCGACTCGTAGGCCGTCAGCGCGAGGCCCTCGGTCACCGAGCAGATCAGCGTCAGCGCCGCGTCGCGGTAGAAGGGGCGCACGTCGGCGCGGTAGCCCGCGAAATAGACGGTCTTTTCGAGGCCATGCTCCCGCACGAAGGCCTGCATCTGCGCAAGCTCGGGCCCTTCGCCCACGGCCACGAAGGCGGCGTCGCTGCCGCTTTCGGCCATCCTCCTGGCAATTTCCAGCATCAGGAAGGGGCGCTTTTCGGCGGCCATGCGGCAGGGGTACAACACCACCGGGCGCCCGGTTTCGATGCCGAGGGCCCGCCGCCCCTCGCCCTCGGGCACGGCGCCGGGGGCATACTGCTCGGTGTCCACGCCGATGTAGATCGTCTCGAGGCGGTCTTTGCCCTCTGTGCGGCCCTCGGCCATGGCCCGCTGGGTGTAGCGGTTGCAGGCAAAACTTTTGTCCAACACGAGGGAGAAGGCGTTTGACTGCCGCGCGTAACCCCCGTTGCGCCAGGTTTTGTCGGCCGAGTGGACATAGTCGATGGCATAGAGGTGCGGGAACGCCGCCTTGAGCCAGGGCAGCAGGTAGTAGCCGTGGGCCGAGTTCGAAACCAGCAGCACGTCGATACCGCGCGAGGCGATCAGGTAGCTGAGGTAGGCGGGGTAGTGGTCGGGGTTCAAAAACGTCGGCAGTTTGTATATCTGGTTCGTCAGCCGGGCGAACTTCGGCTCCCATTCATCCCCGCTGTCCAGGGTCGTGATCAGGCTGACGGAATACCCCTTCTGCTGCAGCCCCTCCATCAGGTGCAGGTTGAAAAGGTCCGCCCCGCCGAAGACCATCCAGGGCACAAGCAGCGCCACGTGGGGTTTGGCACGCGTCCCTGGCAGCACGCGCTGCCAGGGGAGCTTTTCGGGCGCCACGCTGGTGTTGAGCTTCGAGGCCCAGGGGTAGAGGGTCTCTTTCCACTCGGGCAGGGCCTGCAGCTCGGCGCCGTCCAAGGCCGGGCCGCCGCTGCCCGTGTATTCGGCCATAGCGCTGCCCTGTGCGCGGGGCCAGCGCCAATAGAGGGGTTTTGTCAGGTAGACCGGCGCGCCCTCGGCCTTTTCGCCGCTCATACGAAGAAACAGCCGGGTGCTGCCCGCGCCGTCCCCCTCCTGCGCGGAAAAACCGCCGGCGTTCAGCAGGGCCTCTTTGCGCAGGGCCGCCGTGTAGTGCAGCACCGTGCCCTCCCGCAGTGTTTCGCGCTTACACGCCTGGCGGTCGGGGTCCACCGCTACACCCTGCTCGTAGTAGCCGGTGTGGCAAAAGGCGGCCTTTTCGTGAAAACGCAGCGCCCAGTACAGGCTTTCCAGCAGCCCCGGCCCGGGCAGGCAGTCGGTGTCCAGCGGCAGCAGAAAATCACTCTGTGCGGCCGCCGTCATGGCGTTCATGGCGTTCGCCCAGCCCCCCTCGGGGCAGGGCACCACCCGCACGCGGCTCTCGCTCTCGGCCAGTTTCGAGAGCATCCAGGCCGTGTACCCGTCGTCCCCGCTGTCGTCCACAAGCAGCCACTCGAACCAGGGGAAACACTGGTTCTGCATCGCGCGCAGCATCCTCGGCAGCTCGCCCGCGCCGTGGCGGCAGGGGGTCAGCACGCTGAAGAGGGGCGGCGTGCCGTCGCCTTCGGTGGCGAAGTCCCGCTGTCCGGGCAGGGTCTCGAAGGCCTCCGCGGGCCCCTGCCCGCAAAACGCCACCTGCCCGAACCAGCGCAGCCGCTCGCCGTACTCGTTTTCGAAGAGGGTCTTGTAAAACGCGGCGTTTGGCAGACTGGCGCCCATGGGTTCCCCCGAGGACTCGAAGAATGAAAAAAGCAGTTTTGAGAGGGCCTCTTTGTTGGCCCCCGCCCAGCCCGCATAGGCCTCCAGCACACAGCCGTACACCGCCGCGGGCAGCAGGGCCTTGGACAGCGTGCCCCGCAGCAGGCAGGCGGCCCGGAGGCCGGGGTGCAGCTTGCGCAGGGTGGCCACCAGCACGCCGGCGCCCGGCAGGTCGTCCACAAGCAGGGGGTGAACGCCAAACATTTCGATGTGGTGGGACAAAAACATCCCAAAATCGTCGGGGTGCAAAAACCCCGGCAGGTTGTACACCGCGTCCGTCAGGGCAAAAAACGCCTGTTGCAGCGTCGGGCGCCCGGGGTAGAGGGCCGCCACCGAGAGCGGGGACCCCTGTTTTACCAGCTGTTTCGCCAGCGCCAGTGTCTGCCGGTTGTGGGGCAGGTCTTCAAAGCTCTCCATGAGCAGCAGCACCCGCGCCTTGCCCTTGCCCTCGCGCCGAAGCGTATGCCCGGCAAAGTCCGGCGGCGCGGCCGCGGGTCGCACCTGCAGCGGGAACTCAGTGAAAGGCACGTCTGCGCGCACTTTCGAGGCGGCCTCGTCCACCTTCTTTTGGGCATAGGCGGCCTTTTCGCCGTCTTTACCCAGCGAGGCGAAGACCCCGCTGTCGTTCGTGCGGTACCAAAACCCAAACAGCTGCACGTGCACGGGCTGTTTTCCGCGCGCCAGCAGCTCCAGCCAGAGCTGCCAGTCCTCATAGAGGTACTGGTCGGCCACGTGATAGCAGCCCGCCTCCAGCAGGTCCCCTTTTCGCACAAGCGCGGTGATGGGCAGAATGTTTTCCTTTTTTTCGCGCTCTACCGAAAAGGCCTTGCACCAGAGATAGTGCTTTGCCCCAAAACCCACGCTGTCGCAATAGCTGAACGAGGCGTCGGGGCGGGTGGCCAGGGCCCAGTAGAGGCTCTCGAAGAGCACCGGTTCGTACAAATCGTCGGCGTCGATGGTCAGGATGTAGTCCGTGCGGCTGGCCGCGATGCCCGCGTTGCGCGCGGCGCTGGGCCCGGCGTTTTCCTGGTGCAGCAGGCGGATGCGGGGTTCCCTCTGCGCAAAGGCCTCCAGCTGCTGCACGTGCTCGGCCTTCGTGCTGCCGTCGTTCACGATGATCCATTCGAACCAGGGGAAGGTCTGCCCGGTAACACAGCGGAAGGTCTCTTCAAACGTGTGCCCGGCGTTATAAAAAGGCGTGACGACACTGATCAGCGCGTCGCCCTCGCCGCTGCGCGCGCGGGCGTCTGCGCCGGGTTTCCGCCGGTAGTCGAACTGCATATCCTGCGCCGCCTTTCCCCTTCGTTCGTGCAAAAATTGCCTTGTTGTGTTGCCGAACACTTTATGGTAAAATATGTTGCATGCGGGCGGGCGCCGTCTGTTTTGCCCCGCCCGTTTCGCACCGCCCGCCCCGGGGCCTTTTTTCACACTTTTCCAGTATACCCCAAAACGCGGCGGCAGACAATCCAAAACCGAAAACCCGTTCCTTCCTTTTACGAGCCGGTGCCCTATTAAGGTAGTATAGAGAAGGGCGCTTTTCCCTGCACGCCCGAAAGAGGAGAATGTATCTTGCCCCAGGAAAACCTAGGCGATAAGCCGGCAAAAACTTCGAATTTAGGAGTAGACGATTTCTACACCGGAGGCGATCCAAAAATTCGGAGCATATTACTTCTTGTACATGAGGGCCATTACGAAGAAGCTCTGCTGCACTTTGAGGCGCTTCCTGAGGGCGCTTTCGACGAGGGCGCTGTGGCCTATTATTATGGTGTAGCTCTTGCAAGTACAAGGACAGACCCAGAGGGGACAAAGCAGGCATTTAAAATGTTAAATTTTGCGCTGAACAGCGGGTTTTCTGAATATTGGGTTCTTTTTCACCGTGGCATGTTGTATCAGCGGCTTGGAAACGTTGCCGCCGCCGCGCAAGATTACAAAAAGGCCATTGCGCTTGAACCGGACGGCGAATACACGAAAGTTCTGCAAACAACACTTGGAGAGATCGACCGGCAGAAAAACCTCACCATGGCTGCAGACAAAGGAACGGCCAAGCCTTCAATGCACAGGTCTCGCCTAGAGGAAACTTATGCTCTAAAAATGAATAATAGAGAAGCCCGATTTCACCGCGTTTCCTCTCTGCTGCGGGAACTCGTCTCGCGGGACATCAAGGTGAAATACCGCGGCTCGCTCCTGGGCCTTCTGTGGTCGGTGCTCTCGCCGCTGCTCATGATGGTGGTGCTCACGATCATTTTTTCCACGATCTTCCGCAACGACATCCCGAATTTCCCCATCTATTACCTCAGCGGCTACCTGATTTTTACGCTCAACAGCGAAGCCACCCAGGAGGGCATGTACTCGATCATCTCCAATGCCTCCCTTTTGAAAAAGGTCTATGTGCCGAAATACCTGTTTCCCGTCTCGAAGGTGTTTACGGCCCTCGTCAACTCGATTTTCTCCATCATCGCGATGTTCATCATCATGATCATCACGGGGGCGCCATTTTACCCCACGCTGTTGATGATCCCCGTGCTTCTTGTCTACACCACGATGTTCTCCTGCGGCTTGACGCTTTTCCTTTCGGCCGTAGGCACCCGGTTTCGGGACCTCTGTTACATTTATTCGGTGGTTGTGTTCGCCTGGATGTTTTTCACCCCGCTGTTTTACCCCGCCAGCAGCCTGTCGGGCCTCGCGCTCTTCCTGATGAATTTTAACCCGCTCTACCATCTCGTCAATTTCAGCCGCAGCATCATCCTCTACGGCGTCATGCCGCCGCTCTGGCTGAACCTTGCCTGCCTCGGCCTCGGGGTGGGGGCTTTGCTCGTGGGCGGCTTTACCTTCTCGAAACTGCAAAAAAAGTTCATTTTCTACATATAAGCGAAGAGGTGCTTTTTTGAATACCATCGAAGTAAACCACCTGTCGGTCTATTTTAACATGGGCAACCAGAAGATCGACAACCTGAAGGACTTTTTTATCCAGAAGGTCAAACGCAACCTGAAAGTGCAGAAATTCTGGGCCCTGCGAGACGTCAGTTTTACCCTGCACGAGGGGGAGGCCCTCGGGGTTTTGGGGCTGAACGGCTCGGGCAAGAGCACCCTGCTCAAAACCATCGCCGGCGTGCTCGAGCCCTCGGAGGGCAGCGTGCGCACCGTGGGCAGCATCGCGCCGATGATCGAGCTGGGCGCGGGTTTTGACCTCGACCTCACGGCCCGGGAAAACATCTACCTCAACGGCGCGGTGCTCGGCTACGACCGCGAGTATATGAAAAAACGCTTCGACGAGATCATCGATTTTGCGGAACTCGAGGATTTTGTCGACGTGCCCGTCAAGAACTTTTCCTCGGGTATGACGGCCCGTCTCGGTTTTTCCATCGCCACGATGAACCAGCCCGACATCCTGATCCTCGACGAGGTGTTGAGCGTGGGCGACTTTAAGTTCCAGGCCAAGAGCCAGGCGCGCACCCAGGAGATCATCGACAACGGCGCCACGGTGCTCTTCGTATCCCACGCGGCCACACAGGTGGCGGAGCTGTGCACCCGGGCCCTCTGGCTCGATAGAGGCCGCGTGGTGATGGACGGCCCCATGAAGGAAGTGGTCGAGGCGTATACGGGCATGCCGCTGGTGTTAACGGCGCCGGCCGCGACCCTGTGAGCGGGCCGCAAGAGAGGCGGCTGCGGGTGCTGTTCGTCATCACCCAGTTCTACCGCGGCGGGGCCGAGACGGCCCTCGTGGAGCTTTTCCGCCAGCTGGACCCCGCGCGGTTCGAAATCGATTTCCTCGTGATGAACCAGCTGAAACTGCAAAAGGCCGAGAGCCTGCTGCCCGATATCCCGCCCCATGTCAAGGTCTACAACCCCGCGGGCGAAACCCCGAACCTTTTTAACCTCGGCTGGGAGGCCTTTTTGCGCGTGCTCCAGCGGGTTTTTGGCATCCAGCCCCCGGGTCGGGGGGTGCGCAAACTGCGGCAAAAGCAGTACGACTGGGCCATCAGCTACGGCGAGTGGGTGAACCCCGCCATCGTGGCAAAGGGCGTGCGGGCGCAGCACAAGGCCGTCTGGGTGCACACCGACATCGACAAAAGCCACTTTTTTAAGGAAGAGGAGTTTTTTTCCTCTTTCGCGTCTTACGAAAAATACCTCTTTGTCTCGCAGGGTTCGATGCAGGGGGCCGTGCAGCGCTGGCCCCGGCTCAAGGAGAAAGCCGTCGTCGTGCACAACGCCATCGACCCGGCGGCCATCCGCGCGGCGGGGCAGGCGCCTTTACCCGCGAAAGCGGCCCCCCTGTTCGAGGGGCCGGTGCTCGTCTCGGTGGGCAACGTGCGCACCGAGAAAAACTACCCCCGGCAGGTGCGGGCCATGGCGCTTTTACGCCGGCGGGGCGTGTTTTTCAAATGGCTTGTCGTGGGCAGCGACGTCGACCCTTCGGTGGCCGGTAAGGTGCGCGGCGAAATCCGGGCCGCGGGCCTCGAAGAGGACTTCCTGCTGCTCGGCGCGGACACAAACCCCCACAAGTACGCCGCCCGGGCCGACGCCGTCTGCGTTTTGGGCGACTACGAGTCCTGGTCCCTCGTCATCACCGAGGCGCTGGCCCTCGGCGTGCCGGTCATCGCCACGCGCACCTCGGGCGCGCTGCAGCAGGTGCGCGAGGGGCAGAACGGGCTGCTGTGCGACTTTTCGGCCGAGGCCATCGCCGAGGCCATCGAGCGGTTTTACAAAGACGAGGCCCTGCGGCGGCGGCTGCGCGAGGGCGCGCGGGAGGGCGGGGCCCAAAACCCCGGCCCGACCGAGTTTGCGGCTTTGGTGCAGGCATGAGCCCGGGCGGGGCGAAACAGGGAAGGGGAGGGGCCGCCACGGACAGAAAAAAACTCCTCTTCGTGCTCGACGACGCAAACTACACGAGCGGCGCGCAGAACGCCACGGCCGCGGTCATCCGGGCCCTGCTGCCCACGTTCGAAATCGACCTGTTTTCCCTCGCGGCACCCGGCGAGCGTGCCAAAACCCTCTTTGCCGGGGCCGGGTGGCTGCAGGTTCCCACCCTGGCGGACGCCCTCTGCCTCACAAAACCGGCCACCGAGGTGCTGCCCGGCAGGCAGTACAGTCTCTCCCAAAAGTGGCTCAAAATGCGCCAGGGCCTGTCTATTTTGCTTGGAAGGCAAAACGCCTTTACAGAAAAAGTTTTCCTCTCACTGCTGAAAACCCCTTTCGAGCGGTACGACACGGTGGTCACCGTGAGCGAGGCCTCTCAGTTCCGCGGGGTGGTGGCGGCGCTGGACGGACCGCGAAAAGTGCAGTGGATCCACACCGATTACGCCCGCTGGCGGGACATCTCCCGCTGGACGAGGGGCGTTACGGCACGGGACGGCACGCTCTACGAGCGGTTTGACCGCATCGTCACGCTGAGCCGCCGCTGCCGCGACGATTTTTCGGCCCTCTACCCCCACCTGGCCGAAAAAACCGTCGCCATCCGCAACCTGGTGGACTGCGCCGCTATCCGGCAGAGGGCGGGGGAGCCCCTTGCTCTGACCCCGCCCGAAGCGCCCCTTCACATCGTCAGCGTGGGGCGGGCGGAAGGGGAAAAAAACTTCGACTGGGCTATCGATTTTTCGAAGCGCCTGCGGGCCGAGGGCCTGCGTGTTCACTGGACGGTCGTCGGCGGGGGGCGGCTGCTGCCGCAGCTGCGGCAGAGGGCCGAGGCCGAGGGGGTCTTTGGCGAGCTGTGGTTTGCGGGCCCACTGGAAAACCCGCTGCCCCTCGTGAAACAGGCCGACCTTTTCGTGCTGCTCTCACGCTACGAGGGCACGCCCGCCACCATCGACGAAGCGCTCTGCCTCGGGGTGCCGGTGCTGGCCACGGCCGTGGGCGGCGTGCCCGAGCAGGTGCAAGACGGCAAAACCGGCCTGCTGGCCCCGCCCGAAAAAGAGCCGCTCTACGCGGCCCTGCGCCGGCTCTGCGGTGGTGAAAAAGAGACCCTGGCGGCGTTCCGGGCACAGTTACGCGGCTACCGTGCGCCGCGCGAAGAGTCCCTCGCCCGGCTGCACCAGTTGTTTGAAGAGGGGTAGGGCACGCGCGGCCCCTGTTCCACACCGAAAGAGGAGATGCGCCTTTGCTGAACATTCTCGTCATCATTCCCGCCTACAACGAGGCGGCGAACATCGTGCCGGTGGTGCGGCGGCTGCAAAGCACCTGCCCGGGGTACGACTTCGTCGTCGTCAACGACGGCAGCCACGACGAGACCGCGCGGCTCTGCCGGGAAAACGGGTTCCCGCTGCTCGACCTGCCGGTCAACCTCGGGCTCTCGGGGGCCGTGGGCACGGGTATGAAATACGCTTTTGAACACGGGTACGACGCGGCCATCCAGTTCGACGCCGACGGCCAGCACCGGCCCGAATACCTGCCGCAGCTGGCGGACAAGCTGCGCGAGGGCTACGACATCGTGGGGGGCAGCCGCTACCTCGAAAAACCGAAACCCATCACCCCGCGCATGCTGGGCAGCCGGCTGATCACGCTGGCCATCCTGCTGACCACCGGCCAAAAACTCACCGATCCCACCAGCGGCCAGCGCATCTATTCGCGGCGCATCATCCACGAGTTCGCCACCCAGATCAACCACCCGCCCGAGCCCGACACCGTCAGCTACCTGATCCGCAAGGGGGCGAAAGCCGCCGAAATACAGGTGGACATGAACGAGCGTACGGCGGGCACGAGCTATCTCAATTCCTTCAATTCCATCGGGTACATGCTGCGTATGGGGTTTTCCATCATGGTGGTACAGCGCTTCCGGGGAGGCAGCCTGCCACCTGTCCAGCCCCATGCCCAACACACCGACGACAAGGAGCAAACTTCATGAAAAGACTTCTCTATTTCGTGCTTTTGGCGGGCATCTTTTTCACGATGGTGAACCGCCGGCTCAAAGCCCTTGGCCCCAAACCGAAACCGGCAAAACAAGAAAAGTGAGGCAGCCATGAACCTTGCCCTGCGTCTTTTGCTGTTGACGGGCGCGGTCGTCACGCTCGTCTATTTCATCGTGCGCATACGCAAAAAACAGCTGCAGATCCCCTATGCTATCAGCTGGGGGCTGTTCAGCGGCCTGCTTTTCCTGCTCAGCCTCTTTCCGGGCCTCATCACCTGGGTCTCGCTGCGTATCGGCTTCGAGTCCCCGGCGAACTTCGTCTACCTCGTCGTCATCTTCCTGCTCATTTTGCAGCTCTTTTCGGTCACCGTGCAGCTCTCCACGGTGAACCGCCAGATCACCGACATGGCCCAGCACATCGCCCTGCAGGAGAAAAAGGGGGAGGAGCGGCGGGAAGGGGAGGAAGACCCTCAGGATTTAGCGAGAGAGCCGTAGAGGCAAAGAATCTGTTTTAGCCATTTTAAAACTGTATATACTATGTTAGGAGCATATATGGATACAAAAGAAGTTAATTCCCTTCCATGGTGGGATGATTATTTTGGGACAGGGCAGTGGGAGAAACATGACGGGGCTTCTCAGACTCGTTTTTTTGCGAGAATCGCACTGGAAAATCTGCCCGATTCCTTTATTGAAGAGGTGCTCAGAGAGCAATATACAGTAGGGGACATTGGGTGTGCTGAGGGCGACGCGACGGATTACCTGTCAAAAAACCTGCCGGGTATTCCTGTGGTGGGAATCGACTATTCAGAAATTGCCGTTAAAAAGGCAAGAGAAAAGTATCCCCAATTACACTTTGAAGTCGGCGAAATTGGGAAACTGCCTAATAATTATGACATCTTGTTTTGTTCAAACGTATTGGAGCATCTCCCTCAGCCGGAAAGACAATTGGAAGCGCTGATTCGGCAATGCAACCAATATGTGGTCTTGCTGGTACCTTTTGAAGAACAGAACCCGGATGAATTTCACATCAATATTTTTTCGGAAGAATTTTTTTCTAAAGAAAATGATCTTTATACTACCGTTTTTTTTGTTACAGAGGATACCTCGGAATACGAACCCACTTACTGGCCCGGCAAGCAAGCTTTAGCCATTTTCAAAAAAACAACTGCGGCAAACCGGGGGGCATCCAGTGCCGGCCTGCCTACCGCCGACACCTGGGACAAGGTGGCAGAGCAGTATAGCGTGGTCATTGAAGAGGGAGAACGGCAGCTTGCAGACGAGATCATCCGTTGCCTGCAAGAACAACAGATTTACCCGGGCAGCCGGCTACTGGAACTTGGGTGCGGCAGCGGGCATCTTTCCGCCTGCCTTGCGCAGGCTGGATACAAAACCTCCCTTTTAGATTTTAGCAAAGAGTCCTTAAAAAAGGCCAAACTGACCTATGAACGTTATGGCCTGGAGGGGAAGTTTCTGCAAGGCGACATCATGGATTTACAATCCCTTGAAGACAATGCGTTTGATCTTGTATGGAACAGCGGCGTGATGGAACATTTTGCAGACGACACAATCTATGATGCCTTTTTAAGTATTGCCCAGATCACACACAACCGATTGCTGGTTTTGGTCCCAAACCCAAAGTCCATCTCATACCTGTTGATGCGCTATGTGCGGCAGGCAAACAATGACTGGCCTTACGGGAAAGAATACCTGCGAAAGGACTATGTGGACGCTCTTCAGGCCGTGGGTTTTGAAAGGGTTGAGACGATATATCTGGCAGATGCCATCACAAAACACAATTTCTGGGCCGCAACACAGGGCTCTTCCCGGTATGACGCTTATTTCGACTTAATGGACAGGGGTTTTTTACCGCCGCACGAAAGGTACCTTGTAGGCTATTTTGCACAGAAAGAGCCTGGCGATCTTATGGAAAAGCCGCGGGATGAGGCGCGCCCCTCTTTTGATGCGGACCACGAGACAGAATTATTTGATGTCAACGCCGAACGGTATGGCCTACGAAAGAAGACGGAAGAGCTTTCCAGTAAAAATGAGTGGTTGGAGGCTGAAACAGAACGTCTGGGCAGTGCCCTTGAGAACCTTGAAAAAGAAGCGCAGGCACTGAGAGAGTATAAAGAATACGGCGAAGAACACATACGGGTTTTGGAACGGTATGCCGGCGCATTCAAAACCGCCCATACCGCCATGCGCAGCGCTGAAAGTCAATGTCAATCCCTTGCTGCCAGCCGCGCGTTCAACCTGGTACATCTGTGGTCGCGGTTTGTGCACCAGCTTCTCCTTGGCCCAGCGGCGGAGAAGAAAGATTTTTTTCGCTGGCTCTTTTCTGGGGGCCGTAACACGGCCACACAACAAATCTATCAGCCATTAACACATGTTGTAAATACACTGCAAGGCGCCCAAAATGACATCGATCAGATTTTATCTGAAGAAACGCCGCCTGACAATGATACTTTGGCTACGGTTTTAGAGCGAGAAAAAAACTTCCTTTCAACAAAAATGCAGCATCCTGCCTCCAAGCAGGCGGAGATACTGCGCGAGGCGATAGAAACACGGGAATATGAGGGGATCCTAGTTTATCCCTGTGTAGTTGCGTGGAAACCCTTTCAAACCCCACAGCAACTTTTGCGTGCGTTTGCACGGCGTGGCTGGCTGTGTTTTTTTTGCGAACACCCGAACTTAACAGACAATTGTTATGAAGCTGAAACAAACCTTTTTATTACTCAGGAAAGTGATTTTTTGCAGGCTGTGGGGGAGACCCCGGTCACGGTATTACTCACCTGGATGGCTTCGTGGAGCTTTGTCGAATTGATTCCGAATAAGCGGATCTGGTACCATGTGTTGGATAAAATCGATATTTTCCCGTATTACAGTGAGCAATATAAAGAACTGCACGAGCAAGTACAACAGCAAGTGGATGTCATAAGCTATGTGGCCCGCCCGCTGTGTGAACACAATATAACCCGTCCCGACGCAATCTATCTTCCCAACGGCGCAAATCCCGGTGAACTTCTGAAAAACATAAAAGAACCGATCCCGGAAGATATGGCAAAGATTGTTGAAAAAGGCCATAAAATTATTGGATACTATGGTTTACTCGCACGGTGGATGGATTATGAATTGATTCGTCAGGGCGCCTTGGCAAGACCCGACTACGAGTTTGTTTTTATCGGGGAGGCCATCGTCAATACCGCCAAAATCAAATCCCTGCCCAATGTGCACCTGCTTGGCCTCAAACCTTATGAAGAACTGGCGCGGTACGCAAAGTGTTTCGATGTAGCAACTATTCCCTTTCTTGTCAACGATATGATGGACTGTGTCTCGCCCATTAAATTTTACGAGTACTGTATTTTTGGTCTACCGGTCGTCTCTTCCCGCATGCCCGAAATTATCGCCCACGAAAACGAGTTTATCGGCTGTTTTGAAACACTGGAAGAATATTTGGATCTGCTTGACAGTTTTACTCGTCCCGAAGTGAAGGAAATGGCGGCACAACATGGACCGGCTATTGGGCAACAGAATACCTGGGATTCCCGCGCAGTAGAAATCGAAAAGATGCTCTGCCGATCGATCGATGAAATCTTGACACAAACGTATAGACACCATGACGTAATCGTGTTGTCCATTATTGATTTTGATTTCCGTTACCAGCGCCCGCAGCATATTGCCACACAGTTTGCCCGCGCAGGCCACAGGGTATTCTATGTCAATGTAAATCATCGGTCGTCGGGCCTTAAAACGGTGAAAGAAAACCTTTATGTCGTCGATTTTGAAAACGAGGCGGCCGGTTCGGTCCATCTGACAGACTGGCATGACATGCAAAGTCAGTTGCACGAAGTCCTTGACAATCTTGTCTATACTAACGCCATACGCGATGCCGTCGTTTTGGTGGACTATCCCAATTGGCTTTTTGCCGCTCGGTATCTGAAAGAGCAATATGGGTTTTCCCTCGTCACTGACTATATGGACGACTTTACCGGATTCCTTTCCACCACGAGTGACATCCTGCGGGAAAACTGCGAAACGCTTTTGAGAGAAAGCGATTCCGTAATTGCCAGCAGCCAGTTTTTATATGATACTGCGACGAAATATAATGACAAAGTGGAAATGGTTCGCAACGGCACGGAATTTTCTCATTTCCACCGCGCCTATGACCCCTCGCTCTCGAACTCGCGAAAAATTGTGGGATATTACGGCGCCGTATCTGATTGGTTTGACGCCGACAAAGTTTGTCATGCCGCGCAAAGCCTTCCGAACTGTGATTTTGTTATCATCGGGCAGGTGACGGCGCACGAAGAGCAGTTGCGCTCCTGTGCCAATATTCAATTGCTGGGGGAAAAGCCCTATGCGGAAATACCCGAATATCTGAAAACATTCGATGTCTGCCTCATCCCTTTCGACACCTCTACAGACCTGATCAAAGCGACGAATCCCGTCAAGTTCTATGAGTATCTCAGTGCGGGTAAAAAAATTGTCGCTACAGATATTCCTGAGCTTAAACCTTTCGAAAACCGCTATGTTTATCTCTGCAGTGATAAAGAGGATTTCCTACATCGGATCCAACTGTGCCTACAAGAAGAAGATGAACTACTGGACGCAGAAGCCTGTATCGATTTTGCGAAAGGGAACGACTGGATGGAAAGATTTTCAATCTTTCAGAGCGTTTGTGCCCAGTCGGTTCCCTCTGTCAGCATTATTGTGCTGACTTACAACAATCTCGAATACAACCGCTTGTGCATCGAAAGTATACTCTCTAAAACAGCCTATCCACGGTATGAACTATTCATCGTGGACAACGGTTCTACAGATGGTACCGCAGAATACCTGAAGGCGCTCGAAAAAGAAAACATCCCGGGGGTACGTTTCTTATTCAACGAAGAGAACCTGGGCTTTTCGGGGGGGAACAACGCTGCCATAGAGCAGACGGACACCGATTATGTCGTACTGCTCAACAACGACACCGTGGTCACCCGCGGCTGGTTGACAGCGCTCATTAAGCATTTGGAAGCAGACGAAAAAATGGGCCTGTGCGGACCTGTCACAAACGGAATCGGAAACGAGAGCAAAATTATAGCAAATTATGCTGGATTGGAAGAGCTTCATCGTTTTGGGTACGAATACACAGCGGCCCACATGAACCAGCTTTACCCAAAAGCCCCCAAAGTATTGGCCATGTTCTGCCTTGCCATCAAGAGAGAGGTAATCAATACCTGCGGCCCGCTGGATACCCGATACTCGATTGGGATGTTTGAAGACGATGATTACTGTCGGACCGCTACTCGCGCAGGGTATCGGATGAGCATCGCTGAGGACAGTTTTGTCCATCACTTTTTCAGTATCTCGTTTAAACAAATGGCGTGGGAGGAATATCTTGAGATCCACCGGAAAAATAGGGAGCTTTTTTCTAAAAAATGGAGCCCCCTTGGGGAGGAATGGACAGCTCATTTATTCCGGGACAATGTGAATGAAGAAACAAACCGAGAGATGGATTACAAAGGAATACTGTCAAATTATGATGAAGAGATGTTTAAATGGTGAGCGAGTGCAGGAAAGCGCCCCCTGTTTCGCTAAATTTGACTTTAGCGAAACTGGGGGCGCTTTTCTATCCTACAATTTCCTCTGCAGTATGCGATGTTTTTTATCTCTATTCCCTCTCTAGAAGCCATCTTCTTTCCAGCCCCTCATACACCCTCTTCGGCAGCAGCCTTTTCAGCACGGCCTTGCACAGCTGCCGCGCCACGAGGCCTATGCCGTAGGCCTGTACGTCGGTGTCGATGACCTCATAGGGGTTGCGACCTTCGTCGGCATCGGCGGGGGCTTTTTCTTTTGCCTGTTTCTGCGCATAGGCGCGCAGCGGCGGGTAGAGGAAATAATCCTGCAGCGCCGCCGCCTTGCCCTTTGGCCTCTCCGCCACGCAGGCGCCGTCGCCAGCGTCGGCTGTGAGCACGTTCACCGGGAAGACGGCCACCCGGCCCCCCAGCACCTGAAAGCCGCCGTCCTGCGAAAGTCCCTTTTCCAGCAGGCGGTCGGTCAGGCGGCGGCTGAGCGGATAATACACCGTACTTTCGATCTTTTCATAGCTCTCGGTCAGCTGCATGAGCAGCGGGTGCCCGGCGGGGGCCCCGAAGGCAGCCCCCTGCACGAAGGCGTGGTTTTCGAACCCGAAAACAGCGCTATACTGTAAAAGAGGGTCGAGGGGCGCCACGAGGTGTACGTCGGGGTCCAGCCAGAAGCCCCCCTCGCGGTGGAGCGCCAAAAAGCGCAGGGCCTCCCCCGGCCTTCCCTGCCCTATCTCCTGGAGGTCCGCCTCGCCCCACTGCCGCAAGGT
>JAJDHT010000034.1 GCA_030266325.1 Ruminococcaceae bacterium OttesenSCG-928-I18 | reverse complement strand
GCATCGTCTGTGCCCGATGAGGGCACGGGCGAAGTTGCGCCTGAACCCGGAGACGGCGCGGGAGCAGCGCCCGCCGAGGAGGAGCCGGAGGAAATCCCCGCGGCGCCCATTGCCGAACTGACCCCGGTGGAACCGGAACTCGTCAAGGTTGTCGACGAACCGCTGGTCAAGGTCGTGTATCACTATTATGATGATGCACAGGCCCAAGAGCTTACCGGCTATGGCGATTACACGGTGCTGTCCAGTCATTCTTACTATGCCATTGCATTGGCGAACGGTACGGATATCGCCATTGCCGCGAACAAGTTTCCGGGCAGTGTGCCGGTCAGCACCGACGCGCTCCGCTTCCGTGTGCTGCTGAATGGCAGCGAGGACATCACCTCTGTCGCGGCCTATGACGCCGCCACCGGCCTGGTTTCCCTGCCCGCAAGCTATATGGGCCATAAAACCATGGTGGAGTGGTACTGCCCAGCGTCCGAAATCGTGGAACTGCCTGTTAAGGTGACGGCCACCGTATGGGAGCGCGGCCGGTTTTTCACGAGTACGCATGACCTGTTTCTGTCGTCCAACGCAAGCAGCATCCCCATACCGCTATCCGCAGCAGATGGGCTGGTCGTGTCACAAAACGGCATTGAGCTCCCTGCGGGCGCATACAGTTTTTCGGACGGGGCGCTGACCGTATCGACTTCGCCATTGGGTGGTGATCTGGCCGTTGTTGCCTATATCAACGTACTGCGGCTTGCCCGCAATTCTGGTGGCCAGGTCGCCCACACGCGCAGCGACGATACAATATACTATGGATATTACACCCACTATTTCACAGCCAATGGCAACACGGCGTTTTGCCTGCAGCCGTCGGTGCCCAGCGCCCCCACCGGCACATACCCTGTCAGCCGCTACCTTCAGCCGGGTGTGGACGATGCGCTGATCAAGTGCGCGTATTACCTCTATGGGGGGCCTGGTTACGATTCCGTCAAGCACAATCTGTTCGAGGACCCCGATTCGCTGCTGGCCTACGCATACAGCCACTTGGCGGCTGCCTATGCCTATAGCGGCAACAGCGCGGAGGCATTCTACAAGGTCAGCCCCGCTGTGGTAGAGCATCTGATGGGCGTATATGCATCGGTCTGCGCGCAGCCCATGCCGCCTGCCGGGTTTGAGGCTTTTGTATACAACGAGGCGGATGGCTCGACGCAGAGCTTTTTGGGCTGGAATTACGTTCCGGCCGGAACCCTGGAAATCATCAAGGTTTCCGGCAACCCTGCCATGACCGACGGCAATCCATGCTATTCTCTGGCGGGCGCCGTGTTTGATGTATATGACAGCGGCAACCAGAAAATCGGCAGCATCACGACGGACAGCAGCGGCCGCGGCAAACTGGAAGGCATCGAACCTGGAACAGGCTTCTATATCGTGGAGGTATCGCCGCCGAAGGGGTATGCCCTGAACGGTGAGCGCCCGGTGTTTTCGATTGTATCTGGCCAAACCACCAGTGTGCCGGTGAAAAATATGCCGCAAAACGATCCGGTGGGCATATTGCTCCGCAAACAGGACGCAGACACATCCAAAAACATTCCGCAGGGCAACGCCAGCCTGGAGGGGGCCGAGTTCACCGTCAAGTTCTACAAAGGCCACTATTCCAGTGCGGGGCAGCTATCCGGCATCGCCCCTGCGCGCACCTGGGTGCTGCGGACAGGCGCGAATGGCACGGCCTACCTGAACGATGATTACCTCGTTTCCGGCGACCCCTTCTACTACGCCGGGAACGGTGACCCGACCCTGCCGCTGGGCACCATAACGGTGCAGGAGAGCAAACCGCCCGAAGGGTACCTGCTGAACAACGAGTTGTATATTCGCCAGATCACTTCGGAAGGTGTGGCGGAGTCCGTCTTTACCTACAATGAGCCCATTGTGCCCGATGCGGTGATTCGCGGCGGCGTGGAGATTGAAAAATGGGACATTGAGCGCGACGAGACGAAACTCAAACAGGGCGATGCGACGCTGGCGGGCGCAATTTTCGATATCTACAACCGGGGCCGCAACAGCGTTGTGGTGAACGGCACCGAATACGCCCCCGGTAAGGTGGTGCATACCATCACCACCAACGCCGAGGGCTGGGCCGGGACGGCCAGCGACCTCTTGCCTTATTCCACATACGAAATCGTGGAACGCACCAGCCCGATCGGGATGCTGAACACCGGCATTATCCGCCAGACCTTTGATATCACGGAGCATGGTGTGATTGTTGACCTGACCGCCAGCGACAAGGTCATCAAAAACGATGTGATTCGCGGCGGGGTCTATGTTGAGAAGTGGGACAACGAGATTGACGAAAACCGCGCGCAGGGCGGCGCGACCCTTGAGGGCGCCGTGTTTGAAATCATCAACTGGAGCATAGACAGTGTGCTGGTTGAGGGCGTCCTGTACGCGCCGGGCGAGGTGGTGTACACCATGATCACCGACGCCGGTGGGGCTGCCAAAACCGCCGCCAACCTGCTGCCTTACGGCACATACGAACTGCGCGAAGCGGCTCCGCCCAGCTATGGGTACCTTGCCACGGGGGTACTGAGCAGGATGTTCGTCATTCGGGAGCATGGTGTCATCGTGCAACTGAACACGACCGATACCGCCATCAAAAACAATCCCATCCGAGGCGACCTGCGAGGTGTCAAGATTTCGGACGGCGACGCGAAGCGCCTGGCGAATGTGCCGTTCCGCATCACCTCGCTTACCACGGGCGAGAGCCATATCGTCGTCACGGACATAAATGGCGAGTTCAGCACGGCATCAAGCTGGAACCCGCACAGCCAGAACACCAACCGCGGTGAAACCGACCGCGACGGGGTATGGTTTGGGGAGCTGTGGACGTTGAACGATGATTTGGGCGCCCTGCTGTACGACACCTACCTCATAGAGGAGCTGCCCTGTGACGCGAATGAGGGCTATGAGCTCCTCTCTTTTGAGGTATCCATTTACCGGCACAACACCGTGGTGGATTTGGGGACGCTCACCGACGACCGCATCCCCACGCCTGAAATCTTCACCACGGCGCGTGACCAGGGAGCGGATGAGAACAGCGCCTATGTGTCGGAAACCACCACCATCCTCGACACCGTCTACTACAGCGGTTTGAAACCTGGCCAGGAGTATACCCTCAAAGGTGTGCTGATGGACAAGGAGACCGGCGAACCCCTGCTGGTGAACGGCGAGGAGGTGACCGCCGAGGCCACCTTCCGCGCCGCAGCCGAATCGGGCAGCGTGACGATGGCGTTTACCTTCGATTCCACCGCCCTCAAAGGCAAGTCTGTGGTCGTGTTCGAGTCGCTGAAGTTCGAGGGCGAGGAGATTGCCGTCCATGCCGATATTGAGGACGAGTACCAAACGGTGGCCTTCGTGGAGCCGGAGATCGGCACCAGCGCGGCGGGCGCGGACGGTGAAAAGGAACTGGGCACCAATGCTGAAGTTACGCTGGTTGATACGGTTTCCTACAAAAACCTGGTGCCTGGCAAAACGTATACCATCAAGGGCCTCCTGATGGACAAGGGAACCAGCGAACCCCTTCAGGTTGGCGGCGCCGAGGTGACCGCCACGGCAACCTTTACGCCCGAAGAGCCGTCAGGCACCGTGGACGTGGTGTTTACATTTGATGCCACATCCCTCAAAGGCAAGACGGCGGTTGTGTTCGAATCACTGGAGTACGAGGGCGTGGAAATCGCCGTACATGCCGACATTGAGGACGAGGGCCAGACCGTCACATTTGGGGAGGAGAAACCGCCGAAGATCGGCACGACGGCAAAGGCCGAGGACGGCAGCAAGACCGTGCCCATCGCACAGAGCGTTACGGTGGTGGACACGGTGACGTATAAGAACCTCACCCCGGACAAGACCTATGTACTCAAAGGCGTTTTGATGGACAAGGAAAGCGGGAAGCCGCTCACGAAAGACGGTGTGGCGGTAACGGCGGAAACCAAGTTTACGCCCACCTCGCCGTCCGGCACTGTGGAGGTGCGGTTTACCTTCGATTCCAGGGCCATAGAGGGCAGAACCCTTGTCGTGTTTGAAAGTCTGGTGCTTGATGGCAAAGAGGTTGCTGTGCATGCGGATTTGCGCGACGAGGCCCAAGCGGTGACCGTGGCGGTTTCCCCGCCCGATGAACCCGAACCGCCAAAACCCACGCCACCGCCCACCCCCGGCAAGCCCGTGCCGCAGACCAGCGACGACAATATGGCTATCGTTTGGATCGCGCTGCTGGGCATTTCGCTGATTGGCGCCACCGTCTCGTTCGCGGTGTATATGCATCAGCGCAGGAAAAAGGGCAAGCGGCGCATGGTCGCAGCGGTAGCCCTGGCCTTGTGTGTGGCGCTGATCGCCGCCAGCGGGTATATGCTGGCGCAGGAAGCCAGGCAATACACCAAAGGTGCAGCTGCCTATGAGAAGCTGGCTGAGACGGTGGCAAAGGAAAAACCTGTACATGAACCGCTGAATCAGGGTCAGGAATCGCAATATGATGAGGAAAAGCAGCAGGCCGGGGGCGCACGCCGCCCCGGCCCGCCTGCCCTCAATCGATTTCGACGCGCTGCTGGAGGTGAACCCCGATATCCGGGCATGGCTTGTCTGCGAGGGGTCGGGCATCAACTACCCTGTGGTGCAGGGCGAGGACAACGAGTATTACCTCAGACGCATGTATGATGGCACCCGGAACAAGGCCGGATGCCTGTTCATTGACTATGAAAACGCACCATTTACCGACAGGAACACCGTCATCTATGGGCACAACCTGCTCGACGGCTCCATGTTCTCGGAGCTCACCGGGTACCGGGAGCAAGATTACTACGAAGCCCAACCCGATATGCTGCTGGCCACGCCGGACGGCGGGTACATTGTGGAGGTGTTCGCGGCGTTCGTAGCAAGCCCCGGCGAGGCTGGTGAGGACATCTCGCCTTGGATGATTGGCTGGGAGGATGACGGCGCCTTTGCCGATTGGCTGGATGCCGCTGTGGATCGATCCCTCATCCAAACCGGCGTCATGGTGGAGAGCGGCGACAGGGTGCTGACCCTTTCTACCTGCATAAACAATGGCAGGGACCGCTTTATCGTCATGGGCAGGCTGGTTCCCGCACAGTAGCGAGAAGATGGACGGCGGCGGGGTATTCCCGCCGCCTGTCCACCCAACGCATTGACGATTGTTAGTCGTTCACAAAATAAGAGCCATATGTACAAATACAGACTATGGCTGTGTTGCAGGAAACGAAATATGTGTAATGCAGTCGTGATGATCCCCGCAAGTGACGGTTTATAAATTGGCCTCTTATGCATGTAAATCATCCAACCCGTGAAAACAATGAACAAGACATCGCTTTATGGTATAATCGTTGATATAAAATCTATTTAGGAATCTCTAGAATATTCCGGGCGATAAAATAATACTTTTTGAACTACATCAATACATTCGGCACACAGCATTCACATTATTTTTATCGCATCGAGGAACAAAGGAGACCATTTTATGATTTATAATGTATCCTTTGACATCTGCGCAGCAATAATCTGTGTTTTTTCGCTGTTTCTAATGATTTCCAAAAAGGACCTGCACCGGGAATCCAACAGACTTTTGCTTCTGATTATTGTTGCGGCGCTTGTGGCCAGCATTTTTGATATTTGGAGCTCCGTAGGTAATTCATATGTGGAGCAGTACAGTTTTTTCTCCCGCGATGTGCTTAATTTTGTTTTCCTTCTGGTCTACGTCAGCACATCCTGCCTTTTTGCCTGGTATATGATCGTTTTACTCGGCCTGAAGAACCGCATGAAAAAACCACTTTTTGTGGCATTCATTTTGCCGGAAATCGTGATATTTCTGCTTTTGGTACTAAATTTTGTTTTCCGTTTTGTGTTTTATTATGATGCGAACAAAATCTATTTGCACGGCCCAATGATGTATGTGCTATACGGTACTGGGTATTTATATATGCTGACGGCAGTATTCTTGGGAATACGTTATCGAAAAGTTCTCATTCGCTCACAGAGGTATGCGGCGATCCTGTTGCTTGTGTTCAGTATCGTCCCCATCATTATTCAGCAATTCATTATGCCCCATCAACTCATTGAGTTGTTCTTTCAGTCCATTGGTATATTTGGATTTTTAACCACGGTAGAAAATTTAGATGCAATCCATCATCCCATCACAAAAGTCTACAATCGTGCCGCTTTCCTGCGGGAAATTGATTTGACCTTTCAAAATGAGAATGTGCTGGATAGTATTATCGTCAAGCTTTCCCGCTCCAGTTACTTTAATGTTTCAACCTTGGGGGCATTCCACACAAACGGGTTTATAGCAAGCGTTGCTGAATGGTTGAATAGCCAATCCAAAAAAATTGATGTATACGACTGCGAAAGAGGTCATTTTGTTTTATTGATCCCCCGCGGTAGTGAACATAGCATACAGGAGTTGGCCAGTAGAATATGTGACCAGTTTTCAGAAAAATGGGTGTACCAGAGTAAAGAAATGCACTTTCCCGTTCAGCTTTGCCAGGTAAATATACGAAATGACGTTCAAGAAGCTGAACAACTGGTACAGCTGGTGGATCATCCATATATACATGAAAGCACAGAACCTGTGTTGATTACCGCAAAAGAACTGGAAACAGAATGGCAGGAACAAACAGGCGACCAGAACCAATTAGGGGCTGAAGTATCCGATATGCTGGACACTTTTGTGACAAACATCACCTTGCTGACACCTGCTGAATACAATATTTTGCAATACTATGTTCGCGGCTATGAGATTACAGAGATACCAGAGATGGCGTTTGTCAGCATAAATACGGTGCGCAAGCACAATAAGAACATATATAGAAAGCTTGCGGTGGGCACAAAAGAAGAATTGCTAATTTACATTGATTTGCTTCGTCGCAGTAACCGGATGCATGAACTGGAGCGTGAAGGAGTACTAGAATAGCCAGGAAAATCGAATAATGACAGCCTTTTTCAAAGCCGATGCCTCGTTGGTGTCGGCTTTTTGTCGTTATTGTGTATTGTTTTCAAGAGTACCCAATGGGTACTATGCAATTATCTCACCGTTTGATAGCATAATTTTAGAGCTTCCCTAGTTTGGAAACATACGGTGCACAAAAGCTGAGGTGTGCCAATGAAAAACATGTATATTTACCACGCGCACATTTCCGAAGAGAAAACACGGCGCCTCATCAAGTGTTTTGCTATGGATCTAACAGGTACGCAAACGGCTGAATTGGTGAGGTTGAACTTGAACACCGTTGACCGTATTTTCAATAAAATCCGGATCCGCATTCTGGAAAATAGCCAAACCGTTTTCATTGAGCAAAGCGAGTTTGAAGCGGATGAGGCCCACTTTAGTTCACGCAAGGGCAAGAGAAAACATGTCCATGGCGCAGATGAGAAGATTATTGTCATCGGTCTCTATGGGCGCAAAGGAAAAGTGTACACAGAAATCGTTCCCAACGACAAAGCGAAGGCTCTTCAAGCGATTATTAGGGGTCAAGCAGACATCAAGGATGTTATACACACACCTGGCTGGCGTAATTACGATGCTCTGGTTGAATTGGGCCACGAAAAGGTTTTTCGTGTGCATCATGACAGTAATGAGGGTTCTTCTGGTTGCGACATCCATATCAACGAAGTTGAGAACTTCTGGCGCTATGCTAAACGCCGATTTGCTAAGTTCAAGGGTATTCCAAAAGATAAATATGAATTGTATCTCAAAGAGACCGAGTTTCGCTTTAATGCCAGAGGACAGAATATCTACCTTATCTTGCTCAAAGAACTTCGGGATACCCCCCTGAACTAAGGAAGCCTCATAAGATAATCTGAAATCGAAGAAAATACTCGATGATAAATAATAAAGGAGATGCAAAAATGAAAAGGCTTATTTTAATTACATTTGCTCTGGCAATGATATTCTCGCTTGCCGCCTGCGGAAAAGACGTAGAGATGCTGGATGGCGATGGGTTTGAGGCAGGCGTCGGCAATAGCAGCAGCGAAGCGGGTAGGAGTGATAGCGAAAGCGCAGACCCCAGCGGCGAGAGCGATTCTGCCCCAGCCGAGGTGGCAAGGGTGGAAAACGAAAGGCTGAGCGGTATTGAGCCTCCCGAAGGGTGGCTTTTGGGCGAAGCGTTCTCGGAGAATCAGCTTATTTACCAGTTCAAGCATGACTTGTACGATGAGTATCCGCAGGATGCCCCGGAGATTACGATTGATATTGATGAGTATGATACCCCGGAAGAAAAACTCGAACGTACAAAAGAAATCTCAGAAGATTGGGAGGAAGAATATGAAGCGGGTGAGGTAACGATAGGCGGTGTAGCCTTCCTCACTTTTAGTTCCCAGTCGCAAACCTATATTGCCCTGTTTGGTACGAAGGATGGGGTAACGCTTTCAATTTCAGTTTCCACCCGCCTGGATTTGGACAACCCCGATGTAATTTCCATTATCGAGAGCATCAGGGTAGCTGCTGAATGACAGTTGAGTACCTGCAATTGAACACTGGAGATGGGCTAAAATGACTAATCGCAATAGATAGGCAAAAGCAGTTGACATATGCTTTATCATTAGGCATCAATATATTTTGGGGGAACAAAATGAAAAAAATCATTGCATTGCTATTGGTATCGGTCTTCGGTTGCGCTATGCTTGCCGGCTGCGGCAACAGCGGCAATAGTGGCAACCAACCGACTTCTGGAAATGCCACCCCGTCCGCCAGCGCAGGCTCGGAAGGTGTGGCAGGTGACTCGCGCGCTGCCAGTGAAGACAATGCTGCCGAGGCAGATGAAGGCGAAAGAATACGGCTGGAAATCTCAAACGAAGACACAGAAAAAGGATATCTCAGTGCAATTTGTCCGGCCGATTGGTACGACCATTCCGATGGAGAATATCTGTTTTTCAGCGAATCGGAAACGCCGGCCGACTACGCCAAGCCCTATATCCGGCTTGGCTATGCGCCCACGGCAACATCCACTGGTGGCAGCGGCGAGGATATCTCTTTTGAAATGGGCAGCAAGAACTGGGATGGCTTGTTTAACAGTGATTACAACACATACAACGTTACGCACCAGTTGGATGGTGGCGGTGGCCTGAGCGTTATGAGTATGGGCGTAGGCCCAGATGATGCGGTATTCAAGATGGTGGTTGAAAGCATCTGGGTAGAATTTTAGTATAGCGGCACATCGCCTTGATAAACAGAGCACGGTGAGGAGCACCGGGGTTTCGCAGGCGCCTTGGTGCCCCTTGCGGCTTTTGGGAATCTTTGAACTGTGATTAAAACGGACGGTGAGAGTATGAGAGAGATTGCCCGAAGGATGATTTCGTGGATATGCCTACTAGCAATGCTGAGCGTGGCTTGCCTTTGTGGCTGCACCCAAGAAACCGCCGCCGACAGCAGCTCCCACGTATCGCCCATTCCTGAATCCATGGGCGAAAGCATGGGTGATGGCGCCGAAATCCTTATCCGCCAGGATGTGGACGAGCTGGCAGCCGTGCGCATCGAGGACGGGCAGGCGTCTATCCGGCTGGACCTTTCGCGGTGGGAAGAGTTGTATGGGGCAGAGTTCATAGAGGTCGGGCAGATGTTTGGCGATTTGGAAGTCATTGATTTTTCTGACCCGGCATTTTTTGCACCCATTGACCGCGTGGATGATGTTCCTATCAAGGATGCCTGCATCGGCGCGGTTCCCAATTTCTCCGATTGGAGTATGTACAGCTTCCCTGTGCCGGTGGCTATGCTGCTGCGGGAAGATGGACGTGTAGAAGCGGTTTTTGCCGATCCCTTCGCCACGCGCTACACCAGCGAGGGTATGCTGCTGGCCTATATTGAGGATGTAGAGTCGCTGTATGTGGACATCAGCAGCGGAGACGGCAGGGGTGACCCAAGCATCTATGCTGTCTGTGCAGATGGACTTCGGTACGACCTGCAATACCTCTTTTCACACACGGTCAGCGAGGTTTTTGGTATCGAATGGTCCTGCGTTCTGGCGGATTCGCCCCTGGAGGCGGTGCCACTAACTGTGCAACTGCAACTCTTTGAAGACAGCACCGCCCAACTCACCATTTTCGACGGTGGCGGCTTGAAAGCAAAGTATGAGGGAAACCATGAATTCGTGCTGGCGGAAGACCAGGAATATAGACCACCCACGCTGGTACTTGATCTGGCACTAGGGGAATGCTATAGCCCGGCGATGCAAGCCCGGGGCGACATAAAGGGCTCCTACTTTTACGAGCTTGGCGTTCAGGACTTGTTCTTACATCTCTGGCTAAGTTTTGGTGATTCACTTTATGTTGACGAAGGCGGGGATTCAATTACAGAGTATTGGCTTTCCGGCTATGGGGAGCATCCCGAAGACTACGATGCAGCATCCGTAGCCGATTTCAGATACCTTCAGGACGGAGATTGGGTGACGGAACTGGAGGCTGCCGACGGATATTTTGAGGGATATCAAGCCATTCTTCGTTTTGAGGATGAAAATCATGTGGACTTTTTAGTGACACTCGGTGGATACGAGGTAATCGATGCGTATACGGGAAGTTTTAGTATTATCGATGATTCCGGCAGTCCCTCTGGTTACCTGATGGTTTTTGACCTCGCGCTGGATTGGACAAGCGCAGAGGGTGGTGGGGCGGATGATGGAGCATACCCCCGCCGTGAGATCAAGGGAACCTACATAGCCGAGATGACAAACCACCCCGAATTGTATCTGTGGCTAAGTGATGGAGACGGCCTATACAACAACCAATTCAACGACCTCAATGGCCCGAAAACGGAATACACCTTTGCCTTTTTGCCGTATGCTGTCGGCTAATGCAACTATTAGAATGAAAAACAAAAACGCTTGTCAATTAAAGAAAGGGGAACGCATATGGGACTCATCAAAGCCGCACTTGGCGCCGCCGGAGGTGTGTTGGCCGACCAATGGAAAGAGTATTTCTATTGCGATGCGCTGCCGGTAGAAGTTATGGCAGTAAAAGGTAAACAGCGTACATCCGGCCGTTCTTCCAACACAAAAGGCGAAGAGAACATCATATCCAATGGCTCGGTCATCGCGGTGGCCACCGGTCAGTGCATGTTAATTGTGGAGCAGGGCAAGGTTGTGGATGTGTGCGCCGAGCCTGGAGAGTATACCTATGATATGTCCACAGAGCCCTCTATCTTTGCCGGGGACTTGGGCGAGAGCATCGGTCAGGTGTTCATGAACATCGGCAAACGATTCACCTTCGGCGGCCAGGCCCCCACTGACCAGCGCGTGTACTACATCAACACCAAAGAGTTGATTGGCAACAAATATGGCACTCCCAGCCCGGTGCCCTTTCGTGTGGTAGACCAGAACATCGGCCTCGACATGGATATCTCTATCCGCTGTTTTGGCGAGTATAGCTACAAAATATCCAACCCCGTGCTTTTCTACACCAATATCATGGGAAACGATGCCAGGGGATATCTGCGCGAAGAACTGGACAGCCAGTTGAAGACCGAACTGATGACAGCGTTGCAGCCGGCCTTTGCCAAGATATCGGCACAGGGCATCCGCTACTCAGCGTTGCCGGGCCACACGGTAGAGATAGCCCAGGCACTGAATGATGTATTGAGCGAAAAATGGCGGGACCTGCGCGGCCTCGAAATCGTCTCCTTTGGTGTTTCCAGCGTAAAGGCCAGCGAAGAAGACGAACAGATGATCAAAGAGCTGCAACGTAATGCCGCCTTCCGCGACCCGACGATGGCGGCGGCCCACCTGGTGAGCGCCCAGGCAACCGCCATGCAAAGTGCGGCTGCCAACGAGGGTGCCGGCCCAGCCATGGCCTTTATGGGAATGAACATGGCGGGAAACGCCGGTGGCATGAACGCACAGGGCCTGTTCCAAATGGGACAGCAGCAACAGCAGCAGCCGGCGCCGGCGGCACCCCAGCCCGCGCCTGCCACGCAGCCAACGGCGACCGGATGGGCCTGTGCTTGCGGACACGCCGGCAACACCGGCAAATTCTGTGCCGAGTGTGGCAAACCGCAGACCACCACAGACGGCTGGACCTGTGCCTGCGGCGCGGTGAACAAGGGAAAATTTTGTGCCGAGTGCGGGAAACCAAAGCCGGCCGGCGTCCCGCAGTATCAGTGCGACAAGTGCGGCTGGGAGCCGGAGGACAAGGCCAATCCGCCCAAGTTTTGCCCCGAGTGCGGCGACCCCTTTGACGATGGCGATGTGAAATAAGGAGGAGACACAAATGGGACTGTTTGATAAGAAGTACTGTGATATCTGCGGCGGGAAAATTGGCCTTTTGGGCAATCGCAAGCTGGAGGACGGCAACATGTGCAAAAGCTGTGCCAGCCTGCTCTCGCCCTTCACCACAGACCGGCGCCGCACCACCCTTGCCGAGATCAAAGACCATTTGGCCTACCGCGAGGCCAACAAAAACGAGGTGGCTGCTTTTAATGTTACCCGAACAATTGGCGGGAAAACCAAGGTGCTGCTGGACGAGGACAACGGTAAATTCATCGTCACCTCATCCAGCCGTTGGCAGAGTGAAAATCCCGACGTGATGCTGTTTTCGCAGGTAACCGGCTGCCAAACGGAGATAAAGGAAAGCCGGCAAGAGATAAAGCGGCAGGACAAGGATGGAAAATCGGTGAGCTACAACCCGCCCCGGTACGATATCGACTACGACTTTTACCTAACCATCCACATTAATTCGCCGTTCTTCAGCGAGATTGAGTTTAAGGTGAATGACAGCCGCATTGAAGAACGTAACAGTGTGGAGTATCGGGAGGCCCAGAGGCAGGCGGATGAGATCAAGCAGGCGCTCACCCAGGTGCGGCAGGAGGTACGGGAAAACATCGCCGCAGCCAACGCGCCCAAGGTGGCTCAAACCTGCCCGCTGTGCGGCGCCACCACCACCCCCGATGCTAGCGGCTGCTGTGAATACTGTGGCGGTGCGATGACACAGTGACTTGTGATGCAGTCTCAAAGGAGGGCAAAATGAAAAAAGTTATCTCAGTATTGCTTGCGCTTGTACTGGTTGCCGGCCTTGTCGCTTGCGGCGGTGGCAAAAGCGACGACCCCAACGTAGGGATGTGGAACGCTGTATCCGCCTCCATGATGGGCATTGAAATGGAGATAGACGAACTGTTTGAGAGTGGCGTCACTTTAGAGCTAAAAGCAAACGGTAAGTTTACCATTGACGTGGACGGTGAAAAGGGCAACGGAAAATGGGAGTACGACAGAGATACGATTAAATTCTCCGCTAGCGACGCCGATATGACCGGCACGGTGAAAAGTGGCATGCTGACGCTTGAAAACCTGTTGGGTATGGGCATTGATATCACTTTTGAGAAAGAGGGCGGCTACACGACTGGGGCGGCCGAAGGCGCCCAAAACACCGCATCGGATGCTGGTTATTACGTCATAGATAGCATCACCGAGGACGGCGAAACCTTTGACTCCGCATCGCTCAAAGAGATGGGCATTGCATACTACATCCTGCTGAGCGAGGACGGAACGGCGGAAATCAGCACGGATTCGGTGACCCAGGGAACCTGGACACCCGGAAAGCTGCACTACCAGGAAGATGGCGAGGACGTCGTCAGCAACTACACACTGGATAAAGACCTGTTGACCATCGAACTGGGCGATGGGATAACGCTGGTGTTTAAGCGCAGCGATGCTACACCCCCCGCGCAAGCACCGGGAGGCACACCTTCCACAGACGATTTGGATGCCTTGCAGCAATGGTGGAACGGCGACTGGTATGGCTACATTTATCTGCCCACAGCAGATGGCGCGTGGGAAGAGCTGGAAGATGGATGGTGGGATTGCTTCGCCACAATTGACAGTGATGCGACGGGTATAGGTAGCATTTTCCTGTGGGACGATGGTGGTGAGCTTGGCAATGTGGAATTGCAAATTACTGAGCACGGCGTGAGCGCCGCCGGCGTGGCTATGAGTGAGAACGGCCACTTCAATAAAATGGAGATTGGGCATGCGGACTGGATTATCGACCCCGGCACCAATACCCAGTCCTACGAACACCTGATCATCATCGACGGCACCTTCGAAGACCCGGACGGCAGTGAGTACGGCGGCTTTATGTACGAAATCTGGCTGCGCCCCTGGGGCATGCTGTGGGATGATGCCGCAGAGGAAGATTTGCCACCCGGATACTACGACTGGTATCTGGACAGATACACGGGGCCTATGCCCACCATGGACGAGTTTTTGAGTGGCACCGCCCCGCAGCCGGGCACTAGCGGCACAGGTGGGGATGCATCTGGCAACCCGCTTGTGGGAACCTGGTTGGCTGAGGGCGACGGCGCGGGCGGCACGGCAAACAAAGACTATGTGTATGAGTTCAGGGCAGACGGTACTGGAGTTTACACGATTTTTGGAGACGCCCGGCCATTCACCTATGAAATCGACGGGAATACCATCAACATTGTGTACTATCCCGGCACCACGGATGAGTCGGAGGATACGCTTGAGTTTGAGCTCGACGGAGACACCTTGACCATCACCACCTGGATTGATACGAAGGTGTATACCAGGCAATAACAGGCTTGAATTCACGAGCGGATGCAGCATTGGTGTGAGGGGGAATTCAAATGTCATTGTTCGACAAGTTAAAAAATGAGGCCGCCGGAGTTGCTCGGCGCACCACAGGAAGTATGGCCCGGCAGGCGTCCAGCGCAGCAACCGGCATCGTGGGCAATGCCGCAGGCAAAAGTTGGCGTGTGGCGTTCGAGGATATTCCTGCGACATTAAATCAGCTTCGTGCCCTGCCCGAAGCCACACTGGCAGAGCCTCACTATGCGGCAGCGTTGTTGATTCCTGCACTCTGCTTGTGGCCAGTTGACCCAGGCGCTGCTCAGGAGATGATTGACTTCCTGAAAGGGCCGCAGCCGCTTTCTCCGCGTGAAATACAGTTTATTGGCGAACGCCTGAGAGGCAAGGAATACCTACCGTCATCCTATTTTGAGGGAGCTACACCCGAAAACGGGTACGAACCCACAAGACCCTATGCAGTAACCGTCAGTACCACACCCATCAGCTTTGACGAGGCCGGGTATGCCAAGCTCTACCTGAAATCTGGCGGTGCGGACAGCCCGCGTCCGGTGCAGTTGCGCCAAAAACCATCCAGCGGCGAATGGTTTCTATGGGAGCAGATGCTGCTCAGTGATATCCGGCAGCCGTCCACAGCTGACCCATGGGCATAGGAGGTTAGATCCATGGCAACACAGGTAACCAATTACCAATGCCCATCCTGTACGGGGCCGCTGCATTTTGGCAGTAGCAGCGGCAAGCTGGAGTGCGCCTATTGTGGCACGGCGTTTGAAGTGGCCGTTATTGAACAGTTGTATGCCGACAAGGAACAGGCTGCGGCTGCGGCAGGTACAGACCCCCAATGGGATCTCGACATGGCGGGAGATGAATGGAGCACAGAGGAAGCCGCGCACATGCGGGCATACTCCTGCCCTTCCTGTGGTGCGCAACTTATCTGCGATGACACCACCGTTGCCACGTCCTGCCCGTATTGCAACAACCCCACCGTTGTACCGGGCCAATTTGCCGGTATGCTGCGGCCGGACTATGTAATTCCCTTCCGCATGGACAAAGAAGCCGCTAAAGCCGCATTGAAACAGCACTATAAAGGCAAAAAGTTTTTGCCCAAATCCTTTTCGTCTGATAACCACATTGAGGAACTCAAAGGCATCTATGTTCCCTTCTGGCTTTTTGATGGAGCCAGCACCGCTGATATTCGCTATCGCGGCACCATAAACCATTCTCACACCGAGGGAAACCAGCGGGTCACAGTGACAGAGCACTATCATGTGGCGCGCAGCGGCAGCGCCAGCTTTGAAAAAGTGCCGGTAGATGGTTCGACAAAAATGCCCGATGCCCATATGGACGCCATCGAGCCCTACGACTACTCGGCACTGGTGCCGTTTTCATCTGCGTATTTGCCTGGGTTTATGGCCGATAAGTACGACGTGGAGGCCGATACCTGCTGCCAGCGTGCCAATGAGCGCATTCGTGCCAGCACACGCAGTGCCATTGCCGCCACGGTAACGGGCTACGCCAGTGTTACGCCGGAGAGCGAAGCCATAACAATTAACAATGGCGATATAAAATATGCGTTGCTCCCAGTGTGGATGTTAAATACCAAGTGGAACGGTAGGGACTTTCTTTTTGCGATGAACGGGCAAACAGGCCGCCTGATTGGCGATTTGCCTGTGGACTGGCGTAAATTCTTCGTGTGGTTTGCAGGTATATCCGTGCCATTGATGTTGCTGCTTGGCATCATTCTGTTTTGAGGGGAGGGGCTAACATGAATAAGATGATTGCAGCATGCATTGCGTTGCTCTTCCTGACGCTTTTATTAGCACTTCCCGCCAGCGCGGCGGAATTTGAGTTGGTTGCAGATTGGGTGGGTGTGCTCTCGGATGATGAGTATTGGGAACTGAATGATTTGGCACAAGAAATATCAGAGCGGTACCAGTGCGAAATCAGTGTACTTGTCATTGATGATATGGACGAGGACGATGCCTATGAGTTTGCCCGGTATGTGTTCGAGGAACACGACTACGGCTATGGGAAAGACAAAAGCGGCCTGATGCTGTTTATCAGCATGGCTGAAAGGGATTGCGCCTTGGTCGCACATGGTTACGGGAACACAGCCTTTACCGACCATGGGAAGGACGTTTTACTTGACCGGGTTCTGCTGCCCTTGCTTGCTAAAGACAACTACTATGCGGCTTTTCTTGCCTACTTCAGTAAGGCGACAGAGTTCCTTGAAATGGCCAAAAATGGTGCCCCCTTCGATGTGGACACCGACGAAGTATACCAGCAGGAAGTCGCAAAAGGCGGGTTTTGGGGCAAGCTGGCCATTGTCATCTTTGTTCCGCTTGCGATAGCGGGGCTGGTCTGTTTTGTGTTTCTGCGCCAGATGAAAACTGCAGTGCCTCAACGGACGGCGGACCACTACATACCCGATGGTGGCTTCGTATTGACACAGCGAAGCGATATGTTCCTGTTCCGAACCGAAACCAGAACCACCATTGAAGAAAAGAAATCAGGGGGAACAACGACAGACAGTGGTGGTTATTCAGGCACAAAGAGAAAATTCTGAGTAAGGTGAGACAATGTCATATGCACGCCGCCTCCGGCACCCAGGAGAAGGCGGCAAAATCGATGTAATTCTTATCAGGAATAACCGCTGGCATTTGATGAGGCCGTGTGAAAACGTATTGCCTACTGGCATATTGCACAATGGATAATCATTATAAACAGGTCTTGACGAAAGTGTTTGGCTCCACGGCGGATAATTGTATCGGAAACGAGTTGCGACCTGTCTCAATTTGGGCATTTTGCTATTCGAATTTTGTTTTCACACAGTCTGTGATATACCACGAAGGACAGAAAACACTTGTTCTTCAAAAATCCGAATAAAATATTAAGGTTGGATAACGCGAAGGCACTTTGCCCTCGCGTTTTTTTGTTTGCAAAAAAGGAGGTAATACTTTGAAACTCGTGATTGCTGAAAAACCCTCGGTTGCGAAATCCCTGGCCGGCGTGCTGGGGGCAACTGAACGGGGCGAGGGCTGTTTTTCCGGCGGCGGCTACATTGTTGCCTGGTGCTATGGGCATCTTGTGGAACTGGCCCGCCCCGCCGAATATGGGGACCAGTACAAACGCTGGGCATACGATACGCTGCCCATCTTGCCGGACACATGGCGATACCTGCCGTCCGGGGATAAAAAACAGCAGCTTGACGTTCTGCGCGCCCTCATGAAACAGGGCGACGTGGATGCTATCGTCAATGCCTGCGACGCCGGGCGCGAGGGCGAACTCATCTTCCGGCTGGTATATGAATACTGCAAATGCAGCAAGCCCATCCAGCGGCTCTGGATTTCCAGCATGGAGGACGCCGCCATCCGTGAGGGTTTCGATAAGCTGCGCGACGGCGCCGCGTATGAGAACCTTTACCATGCCGCCCTCTGCCGGGCGCAGGCCGATTGGGTGGCCGGTATCAACGCCACCCGCCTTTTTTCCATCCTGTATGAGTCCACCTTGAATGTGGGGCGTGTCCAATCGCCCACGCTGGCGATGATCGTTGCCCGCGAGGCGGCCGTTCAGGATTTCACCGCGGAGCCGTTCTACACGCCCGTCATTGAGGTGGAGGGCTTGACGGCTGCCGGGGAGAAACTGGCAACGCCGAAGGAGGCTGAAAACGTCCGGGCGGTCTGCGATGGCGGGAGTGCCACCGTGCTGTCGGTGGAGAAAAAGGGGAAAAGCGAGGCGCCGCCCAAACTTTACGACCTGACTTCCCTTCAGCGGGACGCCAACCGCCTGCTGGGGTACACCGCCCAGCAGACGCTGGATTATGCCCAGGCGCTCTATGAGAAAAAGCTGGCGACCTACCCGCGCACCGATTCGCGCTTCCTCACTGGCGATATGGCCGCGGGGCTTCCCGAACTCGTGAACCTGACCGCCATGCGCCTGCCCTTCGCAAAGGTGCCTGTGCCGGTCGACGCTGCCCAGGTGGTGAACGACGCGAAGGTGTCCGACCACCATGCGATTCTGCCCACCAGCATGGTGCGCGGTTTGGATTGGGACACGCTGCCCACCGGGGAGCGCAACATCCTCATCATGCTGATTGTGCGGCTGGCCTGCGCTGTGGGCGAAACCCATGCTTTTGAAACGGCGGCGACGGTGCTGGAGTGCAGCGGTTTCCAATTCACCGCAAAGGGCAAAACCGTTCTGCGGGAGGGCTGGAAAGCCTTTGACGCCCTGTACCGCGCCGCGTTGAAAAAGAAAGGTGAGGATAGCGACCCCGAGGACGGGCAGGACGATGGGGCTTTGCCCGAACTGGCCGAAGGACAGGTGCTGTCCCCGGTCGCCGCATCGGTGCGCGAGGGAAAAACGTCCCCGCCCAAGCGATATACCGAAGACCTATTGCTTGCCGCGATGGAAACGGCTGGCGCAGAGGATATGCCCGACGACGCCGAGCGCAAGGGGCTGGGTACCCCCGCCACCCGCGCCGGGATCATCGAAAAACTGGTCAGGACGGGTTTTGTTGAACGCAAAAAGAAACTGCTTGTGCCCACGCAAAAGGGTATAAACCTGATTGCCGTTTTGCCGGAGGAAATCAAGTCGCCGCTTCTCACGGCGGAGTGGGAGCAGAAGCTCAAACAGGTAGAGCGCGGAGAACTTCCCTGCGAGGTGTTCATGGACGGCATCGCGGCGCTCGTCAAGGGCTTTGTGAGCGCCCATACCGCGCCGCTGCCTGCGTATGCGTCCCTGTTCGCCGAGCGGCCCAAAGGCGCTGTGGTGGGCAAATGTCCGCGCTGCGGGACGGACGTAACAGAGAGCGGCAAAGGCTTTTTTTGTTCCAGCCGTGCCTGCCGGTTCGCCCTGTGGAAGGACGCACGGTTCTGGCAGGCAAAAGACAAAAAGCTGGATAAAAAGATTGCGGCCACGCTCCTTTCCGAGGGGCGTGTTTTCTTTTCAGATTTGAAGAGTGGGCGCACCGGCAAAAAGTATGCCGCCACCGTCGTGCTGGCGGACGATGGCGGCAAGGTGAATTTCAAGTTGGATTTTGAACAGAAAAATGATGGGAGGAAAAGCGCATGAGTAACGGATTACCTTCGAGGGAAGTTGTGGACAGCCTGCGGGAGCGGTACCCCAAAGGAACAGAGGTGGAATTGGTTTCCATGAACGACCCGCACACCATGCTTCGGCCCGGCGACCGGGGCGTGGTATCCCATGTGGACGATATCGGCACAATCTTCGTGGATTGGGAAAACGGCTCCAGCCTGGGCGTGGCCTACGGCGAGGACAGCGTCAGGCGGCTTGAAAATGATCGGGCTTATGAAACTGGCGCCGATTTCTGGCGGGATACCGCCGCCAGCTACGGGATCGAAGAGGCGGCCGGCATCTGTGGCCGGTACCTGGACACGCAGTTGCGCATGGAAATCAACCGCGAGGAAAGGTTGTTTTGCCGGGAGCTTTTCGCGGCGATGATGGAGTACACCGCTGCCCTCACCGACCCGGCGAAGGTCGTGTACCCATACCCATTTCAAACAGCGGAGG
>JAJDHT010000033.1 GCA_030266325.1 Ruminococcaceae bacterium OttesenSCG-928-I18 | reverse complement strand
CTGCCAACCCCGTGAAAAGGCGGTGGTCCTCCCCATTGCCGTGCAGCAAAAGAAGGGGATGCCCATCACCCACCGCGCTGTAAAACAAGCGAATGCCATTTATTTTTTCAATCATCGGCTCTCCTTCTCACGAAACGGGCTCCCCTTTTTCCAAGAGGGCCGCCAGCGTCCCGCCCTCTTCACGCAGGGGCGCGCCGGCCACATCCCCATAGAGGGAAACCACCCGGAACCCCGCCCTCTGCGCCTCCTGCGCCAGGGCCTCGGCCGTGAAATACTGGTTCCATATGTAGAAACACCGCAGGGTGTCTTCCTCCCAAAGCACTGTCTGTTCCAGCGTGACGCGCTTTGGATATTTGCGGTTCGCCTGCAGCGCCAGGTGGGGTTTTTCGCTCCAAAAGCCCCCTTTGGGAAACGCCGTCCAGACCTTCGCCTCTTCAAACGCGTCAAACTTCGCCGTCGAGAACACATCCAGCAGCAGGCGTCCCTTCGGTTTGAGCGCACGGTATATATTGCCCAGCAAGCGGCGGCGGTTGTCCGAAGAGAGCGCGCCGTAATCGCAGTAGATGAGCAACGCGGCGTCACAGCTCTCCGCGTTGCTCATCTCAAGATAATTCTGCCGCCGGTATTCTATAGGCAGCCCTTCCCGCTCGGCAGCCTTCTTTGCATATTCTATGGACCTGCGCGATACATCCAGCCCCACAACGCCGTAGCCAAGCTTTGCCAGCCTCTCGGCATACAGCCCCGGCCCACACCCGAAGTCCCAAAGGGTCGGGTACCTTGCGCAGGGCAGGCAATCTGAAATAAAACCCACCGAGGCGTCGATGAACTCCGGCTTCCGGCTGGCCCCCTCGTACTCTGGGTCCAGGTGGGCCAAAAGCATCTGGGCGGAGATATGTTCGTCGTCCCACAGCGGGCTGGGGCTCTGTGAAAAAACTTCGGGCGGGTCCAGTGCGGGCAACAGTTCACTTAGCATGAGCCACCTGTCTCTTTCTGTAGTTGGATCCCTTCACTGCCGGCGCCAGGTTTTCTGGCGGTCGCCAAAGGGTTTACACATCCACAGTGTAGCACGCGCGGCGGGCAAAATACAAACGGCCTAAAACACGCTGGGACAAAACGTTTTCAGGAAGACCTCCCGGCGGGTTCTTTGCGTTTGAACGGCAGCTTCACCACAAAGAGGGCACCGCCTTGCGGGTTGTCCCTCACCTCCAGAGAACCTTTATGCAGCTGCACCATCTCCCGGGCCACAGAAAGGCCCAGCCCAAAGTGCTTTTTGTCCGTACGGCTGTCGTCCGCACGGAAAAAACGTTCAAAGATGCGGTCTTTTATTTCGTCTGGAACACCCGGCCCCTCATCGGCCACCTCGATGACAACCTGTTGCTTTTCCCTTTTGGCCTCCACCTTCACTTCGCTTCGCTCGGGCGCATATTGCAGGGCATTGTCCAGCAGCACGGCCATGACCTGGCAGAGGCGGTCGCGGTCCCCTTTCAGGCGGGGCAGGGTCTCGTCGGGCAGCAGCAGCGCCAATGTGACCTGCTGTTTTGCGGCCAGCGGCCGAAAGCGTTCGGTCGTCTCGATGAGCACCGTATCCAGGTCGACCTCCTCCCTTTGCAGCTTCCAGCTCCCGGCGTCCCCGCCGGCCAACAACAGCAGGTCGTCCACAAGGCGGCTCATGCGTGCCGCCTCGTCCTCGGCGGCCCGGTGGTATTTTCGGGCCTCGGCCTCACTTTTTGCGGCGCTTTCGGCGGAAAGGCTGCTTCGCACTACCGAGAGGGGGCTTCTCAGTTCATGGCTGGCGGCCGCCACAAAATCTGCCTGCCGCTGCAGGCCCTCCTCGGTCGGTTTCAAAATCAACTTTGCCAACACCCAGTTGATCATAAACAGCAGGGCCAAACCCGCCAGCAACCCCGCTATATATCCCAGCACCAGCAGGGTGAGCGTCCTGTTTTGGGCGCGCAGGTCCTCCAGCAGCGTGAGCTCAAACTGCTGCGTCGTATTTGACGATGTTGCGTACTCGATAGTGAAATGGGTCGCGCGGTATGGTTCCCCCTCGGCCCCCCGCAGGGTGAAGATGCCTTCGCCATAATCCCGCGAGACACCCACCACCGCCACAAAGGCGTTTTCGGCGGTCTGTAACCCTGCGGGGGATACCGTACCCGTAAAATATTCACCCTCCATCGTACCCTCGCCGGTGGGAACGAGCTCGGGCATTGCCTCGGCGGCAACGCCCGCGTCAGAGCCCGCAGTGACCGCGGGCTCTGTCACTGCCACGGAGGTCATCCACTCGTCGTACCCATAGGCCGCCGCCGTCTCCTTTGCCTCGGCAAACAGTGTCTCTCGGTCCGTTTTGGGGGTCCAGCTCTCGCCTTTCACCAGCTCTTCTCCCCCCTGCCGCACCGACAGCAGATACGGCTCCCGTTCAGCGATAAACCCCTCTTGCACACGCCCTTCCTCCGCCGACGTGAACAGCTGGCTTGTCAGATAATCCACCTGAAACGAAAACTCGGAAAGGCCGTTCTCCCAGATGTTTTGCAGCGTGTACCAAAGGGAGAGGCCTAGGGCGGCGGCCAAAACCGCGCCCGTAAAGAGGGTGAAAACCACGGCCAGGCGCCGTCGCAGTTTTTTCAGCATGGGCCTTCCTCCAGCCGGTACCCCACACCGCGCACCGTCACCAGCCGCACGTGGTCGCTCACGGCGGCCAGGCGCCGCCGCACAAAATGGGCATAGCTGTCCAAACTGGCCTCTTCCACATCGGTATCAGGCCCCCACACACGCCCAAATAGATTCGCGCGGCTCAACGTCTGGCCGGCGCTTTTCATCAGCATGCCAAGCAGTTCCCCCTCTTTCTTGGAAAGGGTACACCGCGCCTTTTCCCCCTCGAGCGTCAGCGCGGACAGGTCGAGCAGGAGGTCCCCAAAGCGTACCTCCTGTTTCGTTCGAATCTCCCCCGGCCGCCGCACCAGCGCCCGCACCCTCGCCAGCAGTTCGCGGATATCGAAAGGTTTTGTCAGGTAGTCGTCCGCCCCGGCGTCAAGCCCATCCACCCGGTCCCCCACCCGGCCCAGTGCCGTCAACAGCAGCACCGGCGTCGTAATGCCGCCCTCTCGTGCATTGCGCAGCACCGAGAGGCCGTCCAGCAGCGGCAGCATCCTGTCCAGCAAAACCAGGTCATATACCCCTTGCTGCATATAGTACAGTCCCTCCTCGCCGTCATGGCTCAAATCCACGTCATAGCCCTGCTGGCGCAGCTGCATAGCCGTGGCGTCACACAGTTCCCGGTCATCCTCTATCATCAGTATCCGCATCTTTCCCGCTCCCTTGGTTTTCTCTATTATACCCCATCGCGGCAGTTCGGTTTGGCATTTCCTGCAAAAGGCCTCTTTTGGCCCTATTCTCCATCCCAGTATACTTCAGAGAATCTTAAAGAAACCTTGAAGAAACCTTGAAGGATTTTTCAAGGCACCCTGCGTATACTGAACTGGGAGCGAAACTTACGCCCCTGCAACAAGCCACGGGGGGAGCGGCGCCACGGACCGACAAATCCACCCCAGGGGGCGGAGTAGTAGACCCAACCAGTGAGCATAAAAACCGGTGTTGCCGGCAAGGAGGAAAAAAATGAAAAAGAGGACGAAAATCATCGCGGCTGCTCTATTGGCGTGCTTTGTTTTTCTGAGCGCCTGTGGTGGGCAACCTTCACAGGAAGAGGGGCAGCAGGCAGACGCAAAGGGAAGATATATAGAAAAAGACATCACCCCCGGGGAAGGCAGCGCACGTTTCGCCCTTTTCCGCGCAGCGGATGGAACGCTGGTCTGCTTCGACGAAGGCTACAAAAACAGGTACGAGAGCCGGGACGGCGGGGAAAGCTGGGAGAAAACACCCGGCCCTGGCGCCGGGGACGAGCGTTTCGAAAGGGTGTGGAACACCGCCCTGCTCGAGGACGGAAGCCTCTTGGCGGAGCTGCAGGGCGAACCGGACGAGAACGGAGCCGTTCCCCCCAGCGAGATCGTCAAAATCAGCCCCGACGGCACCGTAGAGCCCGTGGTCATCGAGGGGTTTTCCGACCTTGTGGCCGAAGGGCAAAGCGTCTTTGTCACGGCCATGCAGGCCCTGCCCGGCGGCAAACTTTTGCTCGGCTATGACTATGGCTATGGCGGCGGCGCTTCCTCAGAGGAAGATGCCTCCCTTCCGTCGGATTCCACTGCTGCCTCCGAGCCGCAGGCGTCCACAGAGCCCGGGCAGGAAGAGAGCCAAGAGGAGGAGGAAATCCATTATGGCGGAAATCCTCAGGCCGGCCTGTACGACCTCGCCACCGGCAAACGCCTGGCCGACCTCAGCGAAGAGATGGAGCTGGCGGCCACCGCCGACGAAGAAACCCTCTACCTTCTCGGGTACGACGGTTCCCTCTCGGCACGCAAGCTGGAGGAAGCGGGCACCGCTATCAACGTGGATGGCTCTTTCCCGCTGGACGAAATGACCATGCGTGTCGGCCTTTGCAAAGGGCCGGACGGGCAGCTGTACTTTGCGGACAACAAGGCCCTGCTCGGCCTGGAGGAAGGTTCCGCGGCACCCGAGGAAAAGATGGATGGGGCGAGTTACTCTTTTGGGGCGCCCAACACAGCGATAGAGAAACTGGTGGTATTAGAGGACGGCAGCTTCTTAATGAACTTGACCGGCCCCGACGGGGCGCACCTTGTCAAATATACATGGGACCCAGACGCACAGATAGACCCCGCGAACACCCTCTCGGTTTGGATGCTGCGCGACAACCCTGTTTTGCGGGCTTCCATCAGCACCTTTGTGAGCAAACACCCCGAGGCGGCCGTAGACGTGGAAGTGGCCCTGGGCGAAGAAGGGGGCATGACGGCCGAAGACGCCATCAAAGCACTGAACACCCGAATGCTGGCGGGGGAAGGGCCGGACATCCTGCTGCTGGACGGCTGTCCTGCCGCGCAGTATGCAAACAACGGAATGCTGGCCAACCTGCAGGGCGCTGTGGACACGAGCGCCATGGAAGAAGGGTTGCGGTCCTCTTTCGAAGCCGAGGGGGAAACCCACTTTTTACCGATGCGCTGGCAGCCTCCCGTACTTCTGGGGCAGCAGGAAGACCTTGAAAACGCGGACAATCTGAACGCACTTTTGGATTTGGTTCGCCAGGGCAGTGCCCGGCCGTTGTTAGACGCGGAAAGCGAAGACATTTTCAGCGAACTGTCCGAAGGGGAGCGCCCCGTTCTCAGTTTCGACTCCCTGCGGGAAGTCCATGAGCTTCTGTGGAACTCGGGTGCGCCTGCCCTTATAAAAGAGAACAAGATCCAGAAAGAAGTTCTGCGCAGCTACCTCGAGGCGATGAAGACCCTTTCGGACAAGGACGATCTGGCAAGTTTTGGCGAGGAGGGACGACCCGATGGAGGCCTCATGGGCATGTCTACCAACGGCGCCGATATGGTGTCCATCAAAGGCTCTCCGCTGCGGTATGTCACCGGCCAGGCGGAATATGCCGCCTTCACGGCCGAGGATACACAGATTCTCTTCTTCATGGACGAGGCCCCCGGCACGAAGGCCGCCTTGTTCCCCGGCCTGGCGCCGGGCAGCTGGTTGCCGTCCTGCCTGCTGGGCATCAACGCGGACAGTTCTAAACAGGAGCTGGCCACCGCCTTTCTGCAAAATGCGCTTGACCTGGAGAGCCAGAGCAAGCGGGTGGGGGGTGGTTTCCCCGTCACAGGCGAGGGCCTGCAGCAGCAGATGGAGGACATCACGCAGATGATGGCCGACTTTGCCAGTGAACGCGACGAGGAACCGAAACCGCCTGCCTTTGACTTTGACGCTGTGCTGGCCGGTGTAGGGGCGCCCGTTTTGGAGGGAGAGGCGCTTAAAGAGATCCTCTATGAGGCTGCGAAAGCCTATTGCGAGGGCAGCCTTGACCTTACACAGGCCATGGCACAGGTGGAAAAGGAAACCGCCGGGGCCTTGGCCGAAAGACAGAATTAGGCCGGGGGCCACCAAAGGGAAAGGGGGCGGGCACAAATGCGGCAGGAGAGAAAAAGAAAGCAGCCCTATGGCAGAGAAGGCAGGGTCGCCGCCTGGTTTCTTTTGCCCAGTCTGGCGGGCACCCTGCTCTTTTTCCTGCTGCCCTTTATAGACACCGTGCGCCGCAGTTTTTTTAGCGCAAAGGGAACACGGTTCGAGGGCCTTTCCCTCTACCGCTCGGTGCTGCAAAACGACGCGTTTCAGCTGGCAAGCGCAAACACCGCAAAGTTTATTGCCGTCTGCATCCCCCTGCTCCTTTTGGCAAGCCTCCTCGCCGCCTTTTTGATGCGGGCCATCCGCCCGGCGGGGCGCTGGTTCAAAACGGGCCTCTTGCTTCCCATGGCCGTTCCCGTGGCCAGTGTGGTGGTGGTGTGGAAGGTACTCTTCCACGAAAAAGGCCTGATCAACGCCTTTTTACTCGAAAATGGTTTTAGCGCAGTCGATTTCATGGGCACCGACGCGGCCTTTTGGGTGCTCATCCTCACCTACCTGTGGAAAAACATCGGCTATGATATGATCTTGTGGCTGGTGGGCCTCGACGGGATCCCCCACAGGCAGTACGAGGCCGCCGCAGTGGACGGCGCGGGCGTGTGGCGCACCTTTCTTCATGTCACTCTTCCCGGGCTTATGCCCACCTTTGGGCTGGTGGCCATTCTCAGCCTGCTCAACAGTTTCAAGGTTTTTCGCGAGGCCTACCTCGTGGCAGGCCCCTACCCGCACGAGAGCATCTACCTTTTACAGCATTTGTTCAACAACTGGTTTGTCAACTTGGACATTGGCCGTCTGTGTGCCGCCGCCACCATACTATGCACCGTGTTGCTCTGCATCATCCTGGCCATCCAGCGGTATTTCAAAGAGGAGGACTGAGTGAAAGCGGGGAAACGTAAGAAAATCGCGGGGCGCCTCCTCTGTGTGCTTGGGCTGCTGATGGCCTGCCTGCCGCTTTGGTGGGTGCTGTGGTTCATAGCGGAAGGTTCCCTGATGGGCCTTTCGGAACTCAGGGCCGCGCTTGGCCCCGTACTGGCCGACACCGAGGGGACCGCCCAATGGCCTGCGCTACCGGGCCAACCCACCCTGCAGCCTCTGGCAGAGCTGTTTTTGGACACCCCCCAGTTTTTCCGCATGTTCTGGAACAGTGTGGGTATCGTCGCCCCGGCCGTGCTTGGCCAGTTTCTCTTCGCCGCTCCGGCGGCCTGGGCCCTCTCCCGGCTTCGTTTCCGTGGGCGCCGGCTGTTGTTCACCCTCTACATCGTGCTCATGCTGCTGCCTTTTTCCGTCACCATGGTGCCAAACTACCTTGTGGCCAACGCCCTCGGCCTCATGGACACCCACTGGGCGGTCATCCTTCCCTTTGCTTTTTCGGCTTTCCCTGTCTTTATCATGGCCCGCGGGTTTGACGCCGTGCCAAGGCCCCTTCTCGAGGCGGCGGCCATAGATGGGGCCGGGGCGTTTACCACCTTCGTGCGCATCGGGCTGCCGCTGGGGGTACCCGGCATTCTCTCGGCCCTCGTGCTCGGTTTTCTCGAGGTCTGGAACGCCATCGAGCAGCCCATGCTCTTCCTGAGGGAGCCCTCCCTGTGGCCCCTGTCCCTCTATCTGCCGCAGATCACAGAGGAAAAACTGGGCCTGGCCATGGCGTCCTCCCTGCTCATGCTGGCCCCGGCGGTTTTTGTTTTTCTCTTCGGCCAAAATTATCTCGAGCTCGGCATCCAGGCGGCCGGCATCAAGGAGTGAAGACTTATGGATCCCTACGCGGAAGACCCAATTCAGAAAGAGGCGGCGGACGAAACCCGCCTTCTCCCTGTGGAAAAACCGGTTTTTCAGAAAGAGCTCAACAGCGCAGAAGAGGGCTCTACAGACCCAGAGCAGCGCAGGGAGAAACGTCCCCTGCCCCGTGTCCTGCAAACCCTTTTTTCTTTTCGCCCCCGGTTCGAAGACCGCGGCCAAAAACGGGCCGCGGGCAACATCCTGCGTTTTTTTGCGGCCGTGCTGGTCTTGACGCTTGTGGCCAGAGGCACCGCGGGGGCCACGATAGCCGTCGTGGAGACGGTAAAACCCCAAAGCGGGGAGATCCTCCAGAACGTCTTGGCCGAGGGCCGGGTAAGCGCGGCGGGGCAGACCGCTATCATCGCGCCGGAAGGGCTGACGATCGAAGAAGTCTTTGTCCAGGGGGGCCAGCAGGTCAAGGCCGGCGACCCCCTCCTGCGCTTTCGTCTTTCCGAGCTTGAAGAGCTTTTGGCGCGGCAGCAGGCGGCGCTGGGCGAACTGCGCGCCCAGCTGCAAAACCTGCGGCAAAGCCAACCGGTGGACAGCTCTTCACTCACCGCCGCGCAGCAACAGCTCGTCTGGGCGCAGCAGGATGTGGAAACCATACGCGCACAGGGTGCCCAGCAGGTGGCGGCCGCCCAGCAGCAGCTGCAGGCGGCACAAAACGCGCAGCAAAATGCCGACGCCGCCTTGGCGGCCCTGCCAGCCGACGCCGACCCCGCCCAGCGCCAGGAGGCGGAAAAGACCGCCGCGGAAGCACGTACCGCCGCCCAAACCGCCGCGGACGCCCTCACGGCGGCGCAAACGGAGGCCACAAACAGCCTGCAGGAGGCGGAGCGCGCCGTCGTAACGGCCCAGCAGCAGCTTGTTTCGGCCCAGCAGAGTGACACGAGCGCCCGAAGCGAAGCTGCCAACGAAACAAACCAAAACCAGGCCGCCGCCGAAACGGTGCGCCTCGATATCGAAAAGGGCGAAGAAAAAGCCGCCGAGCTACAATCTCTCTTGGAAAACGAGGGCCGGTTGCCCGCCCCGAGTGCGGGCCGGGTGGAAACCCGCCCCGCGGAGGGCACTAAGACGTCCGAGGAACCGCTTTTGCATCTCTCGAACCAAAGCCAGGGATACCTGGCAGAGGCTTTGCTTAGCGAGCAGGAGGCCGAAAAGCTGGCACTTGGCGCCCGCTGTAAGGTAAGCGCCGAAGGCGGAAACCTGTTTTATCCCCTCACTTTCGAAGGTACGCTTACGGCGCTCTCCGCCCCGGACGAAGCGGGACGGGTAAAGGCCAGCATCCGGCTGGAAGAGGGGGACTGGAAAGAAGGGGACAATGTCCGCGCCGAATTCATCATCGAGCAAAAAAATTACCCCCTCTGTGTGCCGCTGAGCGCGCTGCACACCGATAGCGGAGGCTACTACCTTCTCAAAACCCAGCAGGAAGACACCGTGCTCGGCATGGAGACCGTCTTGGTAAAGGTACCCGTAACGGTACTTGCACAGGACACTCGTTTGGCCGCCGTGGAGAGCGGTTCGCTTTCCCCTTCAGATCAAATTGTCTCCCTCAGCTCAAAACCAGTGGCCCCGGGGGATCGGGTAAAGGTGGAAGTACAGTGAACGAGAAAAGAGCCATCGACACTTCTCCGCCGCGCGTCCTGGTTCGTCTCTTCGCCAGGCTATCGCTTTGGTTTCTCTTGTTTTTCATCCTGCTCTCCGGCTTTCAAACGGCGTTTAAAGCGGACGCCCTGCTCTCGGACGCCTCCTTGCGGTACCGCAGTCCCCTCACGGCGACACAGGCCGACGCCGCCAGGCGGTACGCCATAGAAAAGAGAGAAACCCTGGGCCTTTGGCCCAGCTTCTGGACACAGCGGGCGCTCGAAGCGGAGAGCGAGCTGCACAAGGCGGAGATGGAGGCGATCTTTTTCAGCGGGGAAGGGCAGTCGATCTACCCTGCAAACTACCTGTCGGGCACCTGCCCCGGCTTTCTCGATGAGGGGGGGTGTGCCCTGTCCCAAAAGGCCGCCTGGCAGCTTTTTGGCAGCGCAGACGTGCTTGGCAAAGAACTCCTGGCAGAGGGAAAGCGGTATCTTGTTCGGGGTGTTTTTGAGGGGGACTCCCCCCTTCTGCTTCTCAGCGAAGGGCAGCGGGCGCCCCGCCTGGGCTGGCAGGCCATGGAACTCAGCGGCCTTCAGGAAAACGGGCGAGAGCAGGCAAATGCCTTTTCCCAAAACGCCGGCCTGGGCCCGCCCCAAACGCTGCTTTGGGCAGGCAGCTTTAAAATCCTCTTTGGGCTGGCCGTGTGGCTCCCGGTTTCCCTGCTGCTGGCGGCCTGCGCCGTGTCCCTGGCCGGCGCCTACCGCCCCTGGGTCACCGCACGGGGCCAGGTCGCGCTGTTTCTTGCCGCCCTGCTCTTCGCGCTTTTACTTCCCCTGTTGTTGCGGCAAATTCCCTCTTTCTATTTGCCCTCCCGCTGGAGTGATTTTGGCTATTGGGCCGGTCTTTGGCAGCAGGGCAAAGAGTCCCTGCTCCAGTTCCTCAGCCTGACCCCGGGCGCCCGCGACGTGCAGCTCAAACTGGCCCTTCTGAGACAGGCCGCCCTTTTTGCGGCGGGGCTTTTGGTCTCCACACTCCTCTGCCGCTCGCTCCTCTCCCGCGTCAATGGGCACAACAAACGGGGTTCTTCGGGTCATTCGGCGCTCTGTCATGCACGCGGCCTTTCTCGAGCCCGCTCATTCGCCCCGTCCTGCGCACAACAGCTCGAAAGCCCGGTAATAGACAGCGATGGCCACCTTTAGATCCTCGATGGCAACACACTCATTGGGCTGGTGTTCGGTCACGGGCGCGCCGGGCAGCGCGGCACCATAGGCCACAATGTTGTCCATGCTGCGCGCAAAGGTCGCCCCCCCTGTGGCAAGGGGCGGGGTTTTCGTGTCCCCGGTCACCTCTTGATAGGCCTGCAGCAGGGTTTTCACCAAGGGCGTGTCCACGTCGATATGCAGCGCCCGCAGGGAATCGTACTCCTGTACCTGCAAACCGTAGGGTTCGGCGGCCTTTTGCAGCAGGGTACCCACCTGCTCGTAAGGGTAACGCACCGGGAAACGGATATCGATGCCCAGTTTTTGGCTTCCCGGTTTAAAATCGGCCGTGCCGATGTTGAACATCAGCTTACCCGTTGGCTCGTCCTCCACCTGGCCAAAAAGGGGGATACCGTTCGGGTCGGCCCCTTTTTCCACAACGAACTTCAGCATCCGCCCGCCCTTTTTGGCCCGCACCAGCGCCTGGCACAGCCGGGTGATGGCGTTGACGCCCTGGTCGGCGTCTTTGGCATGCACCGCCTTGCCAAAACACTCCAGGCGCCCCTCTGTTTTGCGGTATTCATATCCCAGTGAAGCCAGGGCCTTTTCCACAGCTTCCTCATAGGGGGTCGAGGCTGTGGCGGGCACGGCGTTGAGAGACGAGCCACCGGTCAATGTGACACTCTCGCTCTCGCTCGCAGTAAGGTAATACTCGGCGAGACCACTTTCTGCGTATGTGAGAGGGAAACTGGAATCCGGCGTGAACCCGATGGTGGGATGTTCCTCTTTTTCCACATATTTTTGCACGGACCGCCACATCGATTCTTCGTCTGTACAGAAGATAAAACGCACCCGCATGGAGGGGACAAACCCGCTTTGCAGCAAAAGTTTCAGGGCATACAGCGAGGCCAGCGTCGGGCCCTTGTCGTCCTGCACGCCGCGCCCATACAGAACCCCGTCCTTTTCGGTCAGTTCAAAAGGTGGGGTGTTCCAGTTCTCCTTGTCCTCTGCGGGCACCACGTCCATGTGCCCCAAAACGCCCAGCAGCTGTTCTCCCCCGCCCGCCTGGGCATATCCGTAATAGCCTTCGGGGTCAAGAAAAGTCTCGAACCCCAGCTCTTTTGCAATGTCCAGCATCGTGGTCAACGCCTCATAGGGGCCTTTCCCCATGGGTTTCCTATTCTCAGGCGGCATGTTTTTGCTGTCCACGGCAACCAATGCGGCAAGGTCACTCTGGTACCGCCCAAACCACTCGTCAATCACACTGCGAATCTCCGTTGTATCCATACCTACGCCTCCGGTTTTCGAAAAAAATGGGGACAGAACTGTTCCTGTGGGAAGTATACCATGGCACCTCTCCTGAAAAAAGACAGAAATTGGAAAAATGAAGATAACACGTAAACTGACTCTTTTTCACATGTATCGTGCCCTCAAAAGATTTCTGCGCATAAAAAAGAGGCACCTGGACATCCCTTTTAATAATTCTGTGTATACTATGACAGGTTCGCGCTATCGGGTAACATGTCTGCGATATCACGAGACAGAGTTCGCTCCTCTTTTGGACGTCTTGCACGAGGACGCCCCAAGGGGCGGGGTATGAGACCTCACTAGTGGAGAACAAAAATATTTCGAAAGATCACAATGGGGCTCACAAACTAAAACAACTTGTGTAAGCAGGGCTGCAAAAACAAGCTGGCCGGCCGGGTAAAACCCGGCCAATAATACTTCATGGACGTTTACCGTTCCACATTGTGACAATGCGTGGTATACTGGCTGTAACTACAGGTTTTTTTACAAACACCAAAATGCAATCACTGATAATTTTCAGATTTTTGCCCCGAGGTCAATCTGTATTTTTATCGGTGCATTGTGTGGAACGGGTTTTTCAACTTCGCATATATAGGGAGGAGAACACGATGATTAAAGCAATTACGGCTTCTACGTTTGAAATCGACGACGGAAACCGGGCGGTCGAAGATATTCTGTCCCAGCTGGAGTTTGATAACAAGGTTTTACGAAAACATTCCATAGGTATTCTCTCCTGTTATGCAGAGTTCATCGAGTCCGGCGTAGTACGAATGCTGAGTGAAGCACTGCCCTTCGATATTATCGGTACGACAACCATCGCCTGCGGAACACCACAGGCCAGCGGCGAAACGGTTTTGTCCATCATGGTATTGACCAGCGATGATGTTGAGTTTTCGACATCGCTATCCGAACCGGTCTACGAAGAGGACGAAGCGGTCTTCGCCACTATGTACGAGGCCGCATCGACAAAGCTTTCTGGCAAACCCAAGCTTTTGCTCAGTTTTGTGCCACTGCTTACCACCGTAGGCAGTGATTTCTATGTGGACTGTATGACAAAGATATCCGGCAACGTGCCAAATTTTGGCACCCTTGCGGTTGACCATAACCAGGATTATCATGAAAGCCGTGTGATCTTGAACGCAGAGAGTTGGCCAGACCGCTATGCCATACTGCTAATGAGCGGAAACGTAGAGCCTGCGTTTTTTATTGGGACAATCTCCGACGACAAAGTTTTTCCCGAAAAAGGGGCTGTCACCGCCTCCAAAGGCAACCAGTTGCAGGCCATTGATGGAAAACCCGCTGTCGAATACCTTCTTTCTCTTGGGCTTGAAAAAAACGCCGAGGGGACCATCACTGGAATCAATTCTTTTCCCATCGTGGTCGATTACAATGACGGGACCACGCCTGTTGTACGGGCAATGTTTGCCATTACTCCCGAAGGGCATGTGGTCTGTGGCGGCAACATCCCCGTGGGCTCCACCATCTCGATGGGGTCTTTTGACCCCGAGGAAATCAAGGCGACAACGATAGCGGCCATCCAGACGGCAATAGAAAAATGTCCCAACGCTTCCTACCTCATCTATTCTTGTATCGGCCGTTTCTTTGCCCAAGGCTTCGACCAGGCGGCGGAAATGAATGCCGGTAATGCCGTGCTGAATACAGCTGAAAATGCCTTCCTTGCGGCTTACTCGGGTGGCGAGTTGTGCCCGGTGTACACCACAGGCGGCAGCACGATGAACCGCAACCACAACAATTCGTTTGTAATTTGCGCAATCTGACGCCTGCAAAACATTCCGGTGATCGTGAGGTGATGGGATGGATGAACTGGAAAATTGCCGTCGCGAAAAGGAAGCGTTGCGGCTTATCATAGAGCAAAAAGATCGAGACATCCACCAGCTGAACCGTATGAACAAGCTGTTGCAGGGACAAATTGATCGAAACAAAATATCCTATGCGGCAAAAGAAAATTTGAATCGTGCCCTCGCTGTCAAACGCAGCGAGTTGGAACGATATATGAACCTCCTTTTGGGCAACTGCCCCGACATGATCTTGCTGTTTGACAGGAATGGAAACATCGCCTATTGTACCGACTCCTACCTGGAGGCCTGCGGCTTGCCCTCCTTTGGGCTCATTAAGGGGGTATCTTATCACGAGTTATTTGATACGTATGCTGAATCCCAGGCCAGCGATTACCTGGAAGAGGTGTTTGAAAAACTCTTCGACGAAAAAAGGACCGTTGAGTACCCCGATCTCATCCGGTTTCGCAACCTCCCAAAGGCCAGAAACTACAGTGTTCAGGTCACTCCCATGCTGGACGACAAAGGCGGCGCGGAGGGGGCAATGATCATCCTCTCCGACACCACCGAAATTCTGCTGGCCCAAAAGGAAGCGGAGCGGGCCAACGCGGCGAAATCGGACTTTTTGGCCACCGTTTCTCATGAAATCCGTACGCCGATGAATGCCATCATGGGTGTATCCGCCATGTTGAAAAGTACTGGGCTGGACGACAAACAACACGAGTACCTCCAGAACATCCAGGATTCTTCACACATTCTGCTGAACCTGATCAATGACATCCTGGACTTCTCCAAAATAGAGGCAGGCCGCCTGGAAATCGCTCCGGTCTACTTTCGAACCGAAAGCCTGCTGCAACACCTGCAAAGTATGTTCACCCTGATGTTTGACCAGAAAAAACTAAACTTTGCCTGCATATTTGACAGCAACCTGCCTGTGGTGGTCTATGGCGATGACAAGCGAATTCGCCAAGTTCTCACAAACATTTTGAACAACGCGCTCAAATATACGGAAAAAGGCGACGTCACATTTAAAGTGTATGCCGAGGAAGAAGGGTGGATCACCTTTGAAGTGTCGGATACCGGCATTGGCATTCGGCAAGAGGCTATACTCAAATTATTCAGCGCCTTTGAGCGGCTGGACACCATGCGCAATAGAGGCATTGTCGGTACCGGCTTAGGTCTTGCCATCACGCACAGATTGTGCGAGCTGATGGATGGCTCCATTGGAGTGGAAAGCGAATATGGAGTGGGCTCTACCTTTACCGTCCGCTTGCCACTGCCCGCGGGAAGCGAGGCCGACCTGCCACCTGAGGAAAGAAGAGCTTCGATCCAGTTTGTTGCCCCTGCCGCCCGGGTCTTGGTGGTTGATGATATCAAAATCAATTTGGAGATCACTGCATACATGCTGGATGGCTATGAAATCCAGTCAGAACTCGCTATAAACGGCGTACAAGCCGAAGAAATGGCCCGAAATACGGCATATGACCTGATTCTTATGGACCACATGATGCCTGAAATGGATGGGGTCGAGGCGACCATTGCCATCCGTGCCTCAGAGGGGAAATCGAAAGAGGCGCCGATCATTGCCCTGACGGCCAACGCGGTGAGCGGCGCCATGGAACACTTTTTAGAAAACGGCTTCAATGGTTTTCTGTCGAAGCCGATTGACGATGTCGCCCTGAGCGAATGCCTGCTCAAATGGCTGCCGGCAGACAAAGTGCAGCAGCTGGGTTGATACTGCCCGCACCCTTAGGAAGATTTTGTGCCCCCAATCTGCAATCGTAGAGAACCCTTCTGCATTACAGGCGACAAGCAGGGACGACGGTTGTTACTATGTGGTGGTCGTTTGAGTCAGAACCACCCGCTGAGCGGGTGGCTTGCACAGCACCTAGAAGGCGCTGGTACCAGCCTGCGCCCGAGGGCGCGTCGAATTCCGACCACCGGCAATAACCGGTGGTTTTGTCTTGCTAAAGCGTATAAAAAGATCGCTTCCTCGTAGCAGGCTACAAGGAAGCGATCTTTTTATTTCTATATCATATTTGTGTCAAGTAATGCTTTTTCTCTCTCGGTCAAGGGAACGCCATTGCGCCGGCTCTCCTCAATGGCTTTCTTCAATTCGTCACGCCCTGCGCCTCTGCGCTACGCCCCGCCAGTGGCCTTCTTCCAGTTCCTCCGCCGTCGGTTCTTTTTCCGGCTCTGCGGGGTGGTTCTTTTTCTCCTGATCCATTCTAAGTGCCCTCCTGCTGTCTTTTTTGAGTGATGTGCGCCTGACTCTGTATACATTTCCGCACCATAAATGTTACCATCCAGCCCTCGCCCGTGGGCGTCTGTGGCAACGAAAGGACGTCCCCCCCGGCGAAAGGCAGGCGGGCCCGATGTGTGCAGGAGGCAGGCAAAACACCGGGAACCGGCATTACCCTCCCGAAGAGACCGGTTCTTCGCTCGTCTCCACTTCGGAGCCCGCGCTCGGCGCCTCTTCGCCTGAAACGGAAGACGCTTCATATTCGATGGCAACGCCCCCGTTGATCTGCATCATATTTACGACGGCTTGCTCGGGCGTCAGTTCCCCCGACGCGACCAGTTTCGTGTCGGTTTCCAGGATCTGGCCCTTCGCCTCCGGGGTGATATAGTCCTGTACGGCCGGCGTCACACTGGTCGTTCCCCCAATCATCTCAAATGCACTTTCCTGCAGGGCGTTCAGCTCCACAGACACCTCTTCTGTCTGGTCTGTCAGGGCCGTTACCGCAATGCCTGCGGCCATCGCGTTCACCACCTCATCGGTGGTCATCGCCTGCACGAAACTCACCGCTGCTTGTCGTTTTTCTGGGTCATCCCAGGCTTTTTGGGTGATGTACCAGCCCATCGAAAGCCCGCCTACAATGTCTGTGGGGCTGCGGTTTTCCTTTGCGGGAACATAGGTTACCGTAAAGTCTTCCAGGCGCTCCTCGCCCACATTTTCAAGAAACTGTCCCATCTTCCAGCTGCCGTCCAGTAAAAAAGCTGCTTCGTCGTTGTAAATATACTGGCTGGTCGCATCATCCGAGGCTGTCAGCGTGTCCTCGGGGAAGAAACCCCGCTCATATAACTCTCGGATGTCGTTTTCCCCGGCCACCCAGGTTCCAAAGGCTTCATCGTCCACCGCCTGCGGTACCGCCAGGTGATCTTCGGGCCCGCCGTTGTTCATGATGGTGTACTCAAACCAATAGTGGGGCACTTGCTGCAAGCTGCAGGCGATGGGGATGTAACCCGCATCCTTGATGGCCTGGCAGGTCTCCAAAAAAGTGTCCCAGGTTGTCTCCGGGCCGGGCATTTCCACGCCGGCCTGTTGCAGCACCTTCTTGTTCACATACAACCCTTCCCAAAAACCCGTCGAGGGCAGGGCGTATTGCACGTTGTCCACGGGGGAGGCGGGGATGCTTGCAAAGTTCATGTTGGCGCCGTAATCGGGGTATTCTTCACGAATCTCTGAAATGGGCACCACCCGGCCGGCCTGTACGAAACTGTTTGAATCGGTCCCGTTGAAGAAAAAGAGCACGTCGGGGTCGCTTCCCGTCTCAAAGTCGGCCACCACTTTGGCTTTCCAGTTTTCGTCCGAGGTTTGGCTCTCGTCCGCAACGACATTCCCCGTTTCGGCCTCCCAGTCCTGATAGGTCTGCTCAAATACGCCGCGGTTTCCGTCGGTGGAAGAAAAGGAGGAGACCACCCGCAGCTCCACCCCGCCGGCGTCCTCCACACGGGAGGCACCCGGTTCCCCGCTCGTGCCCGTCTGCTGCCCATCGCCTGTGCTACAGGCGGAAAACGCACCCAAACACAAGGCGGCAGCCACAACCCAAACCAACACTTTTTTCATCTCTTGTCCTCCTTGTCCTGGCCCTGCAAAGTGGGACTCTCCCGCTTTGCAGGGCTATCGTCTTCACTCCCGCTCGTAGGGTCTAATCTCCCTATGTCTTGCTGCGGGGAGGGCGCTTCACTGCGTTTCATCAAACAAATCCTCGACATGGTCGTGCCATCTTCGGTGTTGTAGATCGTCAGCCCGCTGCGTGGGCCGTAGATCATACGCAGCCGCTGGTTGACATTGCTGATCCCGCCCGTGGCGGCACCCGTTTCCTTGCCCGAAAGCAACAGGGCAACCCGGGCCTTCTCTTCCTCGCTCATCGTGTCGTTGTTTTCCACCTCAATGCAGAACCAGCGGCCCTCCTCCGCGGCGGCGAACTCCTGCCGCAACAGGCTTTCGCTCTCGCTTTGGCTCTCGGGCAACGGCGGCGGCTTTTCCAGTTGATACGCACGGATGATCAGCCAGCCGCGCATGTCTGCGCCCGCCCCGTGCTCCACGGCGTTTTCTACAATCGGCTGCAACACCAGCCTCGGCACGAGCCAATCGAGCAGTTCTTCGTCGATCTCCTTGCGCACATCCAGGCGCTTGCCATGCCGTTCGCCAACGATGTACAGATAGCTGTTGACATAGGTCATCTCCCCCGAGAGGTGGATGTACGGTTTTTGTTCCGCGTCCTGCGTCGCTTTGATCATGGTGGAGAGAGACTCCAGCATCTGGCTGACACGTGTATTGCCGTCCATACGTGCCTGCCAGTTCACTATTTCCAGCGTGTTGCCCAGGAACTGCGGGTTGATCTGGCTTTGCAGGGCCTTAATCTTGGCGTCCCGCAGGGCCAGTTCCTCTGAAAACAGGCGCTCGAACTGGTAGTCCAAACGGGTGCTCATGGCGTTCAGGTTCCGGCCCAGGGTCTTAAACTCCCGGCTGCCCATCTTCTCTATATCCACCTGGACGCCAAATTCACCCTGTTCAATTTTACCCGTCATTCTGCCCAGCTCGGCAATCGGCCTTGTCACCTTCCGGTAAAGGAAGAGGAAGACGACGGCCACAAGGATCACGGCGATGGCGCCAAGGCCCACCATCAATAAGGCGGGGTTAAACCCTTCCTGCAGCTGATGCATGTCGGCCCGCACCCAGTAATCTATGGAAAACCGGCTTCCGGTGCTGTTTCCCCACACCGTCAAAAAGCCGCCTTCCTCCCGGGTATGGTAACTGTCGGCCTCCTCGGGCGCCGGGGTGTCGAAGCGGTCCTCCCCCACAAGCGCCAATGGCGCACGGTCCAGCTGCAAAAAAGCGTCAGTGATCCAGGGCAGCTGTGTCAAACTGCTGAACACAGCTTGGGTGTCCAATTCCAAAACAAGCGCCGCATACGGCTCGAAACTGTTCTCTCGCTGGGAGAGTGCGCGCACCATGAAAAGCCTGTCTTCATGGTAGAAAAAGTGCAGTTCGCTGCCCAGCTGCGGCACCATCTCCAGCACCTTTTGCTCAAAATCACTCTGTTCCAGCCGGGCAAAATCCTGGTAGGTCGCCTTTTCGGGGCTCAGGGCATAGATCAGGTTTTCCTCGTTGTCGGCCACGCCGGGCAGCAGCAGATACGCCCCCATCAACAGGGGGTTGCGGGAATACTTGTGGGTTAAAAAAGAGTGCGCGCTGTCATACATTTCGGGCCAGTTGCCGTCCAGCCCATACTGTGTATAGGCGTTGCGTATGGTGGGGTCATAGCTGGCGCCCAGCGCATCGTTTATGATCCCCTCCAGATTTCCATCGATGCCGTCCAGCGCGCTCTCGATCGAAATCGTCACAAGCTGCGAGACCCTTTCGGAATTGCCGCGTATGGCCAAAGCGCCCACAACCCCCACCAGCAGAAGAATGGGCAACATACAGCAGCCCAGAACCAAAAGGACCATGGTAATGTGCAGCGAAATGCCTTTGTTCTGTTTTTTCTCTGTCTTCTTTTGCGCTTCCATGGCCTTTGCCCCCCTTCATTCCCCACGGGTGGGGTCTGCTACCTGCTTCGTCCTGTGACCCCTTTTTTTACTATATGGTATTATACACAAAAAACCACCTTTTGTCTCATCTTTTCTGCCTCGGGCAGTGCCCCAAGTGCGTTTCAATGAAAAATACAGATGTTTTCGTGCCCTCATCCGCATCATCCCGAACGTCTTCGGCGGCAAATCCTGATCGCTTACCGTGCGGGCGCGACCTTTTTCTGCTTTTCTCACGCAAAAAAAACACAAAAGCCCTTTTTCTGAAAGGCTTTCGCGTTTGGTTTTGCATCGCCGCCGTATAGAGGTGCTATCGATCCGTTTTTCCCGCAGTTTTACTTCGGCCCCTGCTCTAAAACTGCAAACCCACCGAAATCGGCCCGTAATCCGTGTCCATCGTATACAGCTCGAGGGAGAGCGGTCTTTGTTCCAAAAGGCGCCGCGGCGGTTCGATCTTGCAGTTGACACCACACAACGCCAGGCGCGCCACCGCGTTGCCACAGGTGATGTTCCCGATTTCACACAGGGCCGACACTGCCATTTCATCAATGTTTTTCCACGGCGTGCCGGTCAGGGCCTCGGTAATGCCGAGCGCGGCCCCCTTCGAAAAACCAAAGTGAAGACAGCCCTCCACACCCTGCGAGAGCTCTACACAGACAACCAGCTCCCCCATTTCCCCGGGGCAACCACGCCGCGCCGCGCTTGCCCATAGGCCGGTCATATCGGCCAACACTTCACGCAGGCTGTCCGAAAAACACACACACAGAAAACGGATGTCAAAATCTGCCGTTACATGGCCAATAATCCCTTTTATCCTGCACCCCTCCCAAGCGGAAAATCCCCCAACCCTCCCCAGTGGAGGGTTTTTCCATCATAGCACCAAGCCTGGGGGGTGTCAAGTCTATTTTTTACACAAATAGGTTTATTTTTGTCCATTTTGCCCCATTTGTCTACATTTTGTGTGAAAACAAGGGAACCCGTTCACGTGGA
>JAJDHT010000032.1 GCA_030266325.1 Ruminococcaceae bacterium OttesenSCG-928-I18 | reverse complement strand
TGACGCGGCCATTCGCCGAGCGGTGGAAGGAAAGAGATCCAGTGAAATCATTGCGCTAGCCGGTCGACAGTACCGTGTGACAGCCAGCCCCTCTGTGTTCGAGGACAAGGTGCAGGGTGTTGCCCTGCTGTTTTTGGACGAGACGGACAAGCTGCTGGCAGAACAACGGCGCCGAGAGTTTTCAGCCAATGTGTCTCACGAGCTGAAAACACCGCTTACGTCTATCTCCGGCTACGCTGAAATCATTCACAACGGCCTGGCAAAGCCCAAAGATGTGCAGGAGTTTGCCGGTTTTATTTACGAGGAGGCAAACCGGTTGATCGCCTTGGTGCAGGATATTATCAAGCTGTCTCGGCTGGACGAAAAGGAAGGAGCTCTGGACAAGCAGCCAGTGGATTTTTGTGACCTGGCTCGCCGGGTGACGGATGGCTTTGCTCAAACCGCCGCACAAACTGGGTTACAGCTAACCTTTGAAGGCGAATCCGCCATGGTTTTGGGTGTGTCCTCCATACTGGAAGAGGTGGTGTACAACTTGGTGGACAATGCCCTACATTACAGTGAAAAGGGCACGGTGGCTGTGACAGTGGAAAAAGTTGACGATGCAGCCCTGCTCACGGTGAGGGACGAAGGGATTGGCATCCCAAAAGAGCACCAGCGGCAAGTGTTTGAACGGTTTTACCGGGTGGACAAGAGCCATTCCCGCGACAGCGGCGGCACTGGCCTGGGGCTTGCCATTGTCAAGCGCGGGGTGCTCTTTCACGAAGGCAGCGTAGAACTGGAAAGTGAGCCGGGTAAAGGGAGTGTGTTTCACGTGACGATCCCTTCATAATTTGGAAACGGTAGATGGATCAATCCGGTAAGATGAAAATGGCGATAGACGCTGTAAACTCTTCTATTTAGATTGTTGAATAAGCAATTGCCCAAAAAAGAAAACACCGCAAAATCATACGATTTTGCGGTGCTTTTGGCACCCCCTACTGGAATCGAACCAGTAACTAACCCTTAGGAGGGGTTTGTTATATCCATTTAACTAAGGGGGCGTGTTGGCACCTTACAAGGGTAGCATGTTTTTTGGTGAAAATCAATAAAAACGCAACCCGGGCACTGCCGGGTTTTCTGGTTGCGAAAAAGGGCCGGTGTCTGATTGTTGTGGTGGCGGCTGTGCCGTGGTATAATATAAGCCAATTGGGCCTGTTTTGGCGCATGAGGAGGTGGGTGCATGCGGATTTTAGGCGTGGACCCGGGGTATGCCATTGCGGGCTATGGTGTGGTGGACGCCGACGCCGGTAAAGTGAACAGTGTGACCTTCGGCGCGGTGACCACACCTTCGCACACGCTGTTTGAAGATAGGTTGTGTGAGATATATGAGGACTTTACGGCGCTGCTAAAGGAATTTCGACCCGATGCCATGGCCATTGAGACCCTGTTTCACGCGAACAACCAAAAGACCGTGATTGCGGTGGCGGAGGCACGCGGGGTGATTTTACTGGCGGCCAGGCAAAAAGGGGTGCCCATTTTCGAATACTCGCCGCTGCAGGTGAAACAGAGTGTGACGGGATATGGCAAAGCGACGAAGAAACAGATTCAGGAGATGACGGCCCGCCTTTTGTGCCTCTCGAACATACCAAAGCCCGACGACGCGGCCGACGCGCTGGCAGTGGCGGTTTGCCATGCACACTCCTCGCGCAGCGCGCAGTTTGGCCGCCGCCAGACGAAGCGCAAACAGATGGGCTATTTTTAGCACGGGCGAAGGCAAAGCGGGTACAATTTCTGACGTGTCTTGCGTACCGGGCGCAAGGGGATAGGATAAAAGAATGATCTACTCACTGAGAGGTACGCTTTTGGAAAAGACCGTTTCAGAAGCGGTGATCGAGTGCGGCGGGGTGGGATACCTCGCCTCTATATCGGCCACGGCGGCCGGGGCCCTGCCCGCCGTGGGCAGCGAGGCCACACTCTATACCTGCCTGCATGTCAGTGAAAACGACATGGGGCTTTTTGGGTTTGCCACCCTGGAGGACAGGGCGATGTTTCAGCTTTTAACCGGGGTCTCCGGCGTGGGGCCCAAGGTGGCGCTGGCCATTCTCTCGGCGCTTTCCCCGGGGCAGGTGGCGCTGGCGGTCTCGGCCGGGGACTACAAGTCCCTTACAGTGGCCAACGGTGTGGGCCCCAAACTGGCCCAGCGGCTGGTGCTGGAACTCAAGGACAAGATGGCGGCCTATGCCGAGCCCGGCGGGGTGAGCCTCGAGGAGGTTCAACAGACGGCCGCGCCGGGGCAGGGAAACACGGCGGCAAAGGCGGTGGCCGCCCTTGTGAGCCTGGGGTATTCCCAAATGGAGGCGGCGCAGGCCGTGGCTGCCGTAGACCCCGGGTTGCCTTTAGCGGAAGTGATTCGCCTGGCGCTGAAAAGCGTGGGCGGAAAATAGCGGAAGACAAGGGGAAAGGGCCGAAAAAGAACGAAAAGTACACCGTACACACGGGAGCGGAAAGCGCGGGAAGGAGGGGAGCATTTGGCAATCGAGCCGTCCGATTTTGGACAGGAGGAGGAGCGGGACCGCCTGGTGACACCCGAAGCGGTAGCCGAAGATTTTGACAGCGAGCAAAACCTGCGGCCTCATTCGCTGGCCGAGTATATCGGGCAGGCCAAGGCCAAGGAAAACCTGAAAGTGTACCTTGAGGCGGCCAAAATGCGCGCAGAACCTCTCGACCATCTGCTTTTGTATGGCCCGCCGGGGCTTGGGAAAACGACCCTTGCGGGAATTGTGGCAAACGAGATGGGCGTGCAGTTTCGGGTGACGAGCGGCCCAGCCATCGAAAAACCCGGGGATTTGGCGGCCCTGCTGACCAACCTGCAGGAGGGCGATGTCCTTTTTATCGACGAGATTCACCGGCTCTCGAGGCAGGTGGAGGAGGTGCTCTACCCGGCGCTCGAAGATTACGCCCTTGACATCATGATTGGCAAGGGGCCCAGTGCGCAGTCCATTCGGATCAGCCTGCCAAGATTTACGCTGGTGGGGGCAACCACGAGGGCGGGGCAGCTTTCCAGCCCGCTGCGGGACCGCTTCGGCGTGATGCTGAAACTGGAGATGTACAGCCCCGAGGAGATCCGGCAGATTGTCTGCCGCTCGGCGGGCATTTTGGAGATCTCCTGTAATGACGAGGGGGCGAAGGTGATTGCGCGCAGCAGCCGGGGCACCCCGCGCGTGGCCAACCGGCTGCTGAAAAGGGTGCGGGATTTTGCCATGGTGCGCGGGGAGGACGAGATCACCGGGGCGGGGGCCCTGTACGCAATGGAGCGCATGGAGATTGACGAGAGCGGACTGGATGAACTGGACCGTACGCTGTTGCGTGCGGTCATTGAGATGTACGGGGGGGGACCCGTGGGCCTGGATACCCTGGCGGCGGCGCTGGGCGAAGAGGCCATCACCCTGGAAGATGTCAGCGAGCCCTATCTTATGCAGAAAGGACTGCTGACCCGCACGCCCCGCGGCCGCTGTGTGACCCATTTGGCGTACCGGCACCTCGGCATGCCTCTGCCACAGGAGGAGCAGCAGGAGGCGCAGCAGACCCTGGAAGAGCTGCTGCGGGAGACAAAATAATACATTAAGTACTTTTCATAGCATAGATACTAAAAGTAGTATACCATTTGGACATAATGATACTATTATACAAAGTGGAGAGAAGGGTTGCGGTGCGCGCGGCGGAAAATTGGAAAGACTACCGGCTGCTGGACGCAAGCGACGGGGACCGGCTGGAGCGATGGGGGGACGTTGTGTTGCAGCGGCCCGACCCCCAGGTGATTTGGCAGAGGGGAAAAGACCATGCTTCGTGGGGGCAGGTGGATGCCCTTTACCATCGCAGCCGCCAGGGGGGAGGCCGGTGGGAGACGCGGCGAAAGCTGCCCAAACGCTGGCAAGTGACCTATGGAGAGCTGCGGTTTTATGTGAGCCCGACAGGGTTTAAGCATACGGGCCTTTTTCCCGAGCAGGCCGTGAATTGGGACTGGTACGGCGGGCAAATTCGGGGTGCGGGCAGGCCCGTCAGGGTGCTGAACCTGTTTGCCTATACGGGCGGAGCAAGCTTGGCCTGTGCGGCCGCGGGCGCCGGCGTGACCCATGTGGACGCGAGCAAGGGAATGGTGAACTGGGCCAGGGAAAACGCCGCAGAGAGCGGGCTGGGCGAAAAACCGATCCGCTGGATTGTGGACGACTGTGAAAAGTATGTGGCCCGCGAGATACGAAGGGAGAGTTTCTATGACGCCGTCATATTGGACCCGCCGAGCTACGGGCGGGGGCCTGGCGGTGAGGTGTGGAAGCTGGAGGAAAAGCTGTGGCCCCTTTTAAAGCTCTGTGTGAGTGTTTTGGGGCGCTCCCCTCTGTTTTTTGCCCTGAACAGTTACACGGCGGGTTTGGCCCCGGGGGTGATGGGTTATATGTTGGAAGCCCTGTTGCCGCCGCGTTTTGGCGGCGAGGTGCACAGCGACGAGATCGGCCTGCCGATAGAAACCGGAGGCGTGTTGCCCTGCGGGGCCACGGCGCTGTGGTGCAAGGGATAACTGAAACTTGTATACTATTGCCATAAATATACGATTCGTATTTTTACTTTAATTTGCGAGAAGTATAAATATTATATAAAGATACTATAAGTATATTACTAAATGCAATATATAATCTGTAGTATACTGTTTGGAGAATGTTGTGATTCGGGATTTTTATGAGACCGAGCGGTTGTGGCTGATGGCCTGCAAAGAGAAGTATGCGCCTGAAGTATTGGGCTATTATCAACGCAACCGTGATTTTTTAAAACCCTACGAGTCTGCACGGGTAAAGGAGTTTTATACCGAGGCCTACCAGCGGCGGTTTTTGGCCGCCGAGGAAAAGCGGGCCCTCGAGGGTTCTGCGGCGCGGTTTTTCCTGGCCTTGCCCGAACGCCCCGGCGAAGTGGTGGGGCTGGCGGCTTTGAGCAACATCCTGCTTGGGTCTTTTCGCTCGGCCTTTTTGGCCTATAACCTGGACGAGGCCTGTGGCGGGCAGGGGCTGATGAACGAGGCGCTTCGCAAGGTGATAGAGATTGCTTTCGGCGAGCTGGGGCTGCACCGTCTGGAGGCGAATATCCTGCCCCGCAATACCAGAAGCCTGAACGTGGTGAAGCGTTTGGGTTTTGCCAATGAAGGAGTGGCCCGGGACTATTTTGAGATTGACGGCAGGTGGGAGGACCATGTGCATATGGTCCTGCTGAACGACAAGATTCCGCCGCCTGGAGGAGAGAGATGAGAGAGCGGGTGCTGAAAGACGGAAAGGTGCTGAGCATAGACCGTGCCTGGCCTGCCGAGGCCCTGGCGATGATAGAGTATCTTGAGACCGTGACCGGAGAAACCGAGATGCTGGCCGCCGGCCAGGGCGAAATGGGCCTGACGCTGCAGGGGGAAGAGGCCTATATAGAAGGCATGGCCGAGGCGGATAATTCGGCGCTGTTGCGGGGGATGGTAGAGGGGGAGATCGTCTCGGTCGCCTCGCTGGATGGAGGGGGGCGGCCCAGGATACGCCACACCGCGGAGCTTGGCATCAGCGTGCGTAAGGCGTTTTGGGGCCTTGGTGTGGGCGACGCCATGATGGCGGCGCTTTTGGATGATGCGGAAGAGTGTGGGGTGCTGCACTCGATCTACCTGGGGGTGCGTGCGGACAACCGAACTGCCTTCAAACTGTACCAGAAACATGGGTTTAGAGCCTGCGGCCTGCGGCGGGATTACCTGCACATCGGCAGCGCCTATCAGGACGAACTGCTGATGGAACTTCTGTTACCAAGAGCGTAAACAAATAGACGATTATAGCATAAAAACTACTTTAAGTATAAACCTGAGGAGACCTGCATGTCCGATGTCATCAAAGCAGACGAGATAGCGTTTCGGTATAGCGAGGAAGCGCCCTTCGCGGTGGACGGTGTGAGCCTGGCCGTCGAGCGGGGGGAATTTTTGGTGATCCTGGGCGCCAACGGTTGCGGCAAGTCAACCCTGGCCAAACATTTTAACGCGATTTTGCTGCCCACCCGTGGTACGGTGTGGGTGGAGGCGATGCAGACGAGCGAAGAGGCGCACCTGTATGATATCCGCCAGAAGGTGGGTATGGTTTTCCAAAACCCCGACAACCAGATTGTGGCGACCGTAGTGGAAGAGGACGTGGCGTTTGCCCTGGAAAATCTGGGTGTGCCGCCGGACGAAATGCGCAAGAGGATTGACGAGGCGATGGAGGCCACCGATATCTATAAGTATCGTGAGCGGCAGCCGCACAAACTGTCGGGCGGGCAGAAACAGCGCGTGGCGGTGGCCGGGGTGCTGGCGATGAACCCCGACGTGCTGGTGCTGGACGAGGCGACGGCGATGCTGGACCCGCGCGGGCGGGGTAAGATCATGCGCACGGTGCGGCGGCTGAACCAGGAGAGGGGTATCACCGTGGTGCACATCACACACTATATGGAAGAGGCCGCCATGGCCGACAGGGTGGTGGTGATGGAGGAGGGCAGGATCGCCTTTACAGGCTCCCCCAAAGAGGTGTTCAGCCGAGCCGAAGAGCTGCGCCGGCTCCATCTTGATATCCCACAGACCGCCGAGCTCTGCGAGGCGCTTACGGCCCTTGGGTTTACAATGCCCAAGGGGGTTATCACCGACGAGGAGTGCGCGCAGCTGCTGTTTGAGCGCCTGACGCAGAAACAGGGGGGTGGGCGCTGATGGGGGCGATCATCCGCACGGAGAACTTAAGTTACGTATACAACCCCGCCATGCCCGACGCGACGACGGCCATCAGTGACATCAGCTTTGAGATGCAGGAGCACGAGTTTTTGGGGATTATCGGGCCGACGGGCTGTGGCAAGTCGACGCTGATCACCCATTTTAACGGCCTGATGCGCCCGACCTCGGGCAAGGTGCTGATCGACGGGCAGGACATCTGGGCCGACAAAAAGGAGATACGCAAGTTCCGCTTCCTGACGGGGCTTGTTTTCCAGTACCCGGAATACCAGCTCTTTGAGGAGACCGTGGAAAAGGACATCGGCTATGGGCCGAGGAACATGGGGCTTTCGCCGCAGGAGGTGGACGAACGGGTCAGGATGGCGGCGGACTTTTGCGGCCTGGCGCCTGAAATGCTGTCGCGCAGCCCGTTTGAACTCTCGGGCGGGCAAAAACGGCGGGTAGCCATCGCCGGTGTCATCGCCATGCGGCCGAGGCTGCTGGTTTTGGACGAACCCGCGGCGGGGCTGGACCCCGAGGGGCGGGACACCATTTTGGAGCAGATCAAAAGCTATCACCGCGAGACGGGCACGAGCGTGGTGCTGGTGAGCCACAGCATGGAAGATGTGGCCAAATATGCCGACAAGGTGCTCGTGATGAAGGACGGCGGCATCGCGATGTACGACACGACCCAGCAGATTTTTGCGCGGGCGCAGGAACTTTTGGACATCGGCCTCTCGGTGCCGCAGATCACCAAGGTGTTTCTCCGGCTGCGGGAGATGGGCCTTGCCATCGACACCGACGTGTACACCGTAAAATATGCCGCCGAAACCGTGCTGCGTTTTGCCGAAGGGGGTGACGGAGATGCTTCGTGATATCACGATCGGCCAGCATCTGCCGGGCTCTTCCCCGCTGCACCGGCTGGACCCCAGGCTGAAGATTCTTTTAACCATCGCGTTTATCGTGATGTTGTTTGTGGGCACGAACCCGCTGGGTATCGCGCTTTCGCTGTTGTTTTTGCTGTTTTGCTACACCCTGGCGCGCATCCCCGCGAGGATGATGTGGAAGAGCATGAAGCCGCTGATCCCGATCATCGCCGTGACGGCGATTTTGAACCTGCTTTTTATCCCGGGCGAGCCGATTTTCAAGGTCTGGATCCTCTCGATCTCCCTGGAGGGGGTGCGGTATGCGATCCTGCTGGCGGTGCGCATTGTGGCGCTGATTTTGGGGGCAAGCCTTTTGACCTACACGACCAGCCCGATCATCCTGACCGACGCGATTGAGCGGCTGCTGAGCCCCCTTGCGCGCTTCCGCTTCCCGGCGCACGAGCTGGCGATGATGATGACCATCGCGCTGCGCTTTATCCCCACCCTGATTGAGGAGACCGACAAAATCATGAGCGCCCAGAAGGCACGCGGCGCCGAGCTGGACAACGGCACCCTTGTGCAGCGGGTAAAGGCGCTTGTGCCGGTGCTGATCCCGCTGTTCCTCTCGGCTTTTCGCCGGGCGGACGAGCTGGCCCTTGCCATGGAGTGCCGGTGTTACCGCGGGGGCGAGGGCAGAACCAGGCTGCGCCAGCTGCACATTGGGCCTTCGGATATCGTCATGACCCTTCTGTGTGTGGCCTATTTCGTGCTCATCGGCTTTTCGGGGTACCTGTATGGCCTGCTGGCGGGGGCGCTGGCATGAACGTTCTTTTGACACTGGCCTTTAAGGGGACGAACTATCACGGTTTTCAGGTACAGGACAACGCGCTGAGCGTCTGCGAGGTGGTGCAAGATGCCCTGCAGGCCGTGCTGGGAAAGAGGCCCGAGGTGAAGGGCAGCAGCCGAACGGACGCCGGGGTCCACGCGCGCGGGTTTGCGCTGAGCTTTCGCATGCAGGGGGCACCCCCGCCCGAAAAGCTGCCCCTTGCCCTCAACGCCCACCTGCCCCCGGACATACGGGTGCGCGAAGCGAGAAGCGTACCAGAGGATTTTCACGCGCGGTATGACGCCATAGGCAAAGAGTATACCTATACCCTATTAAATAGCATGGTTGACGACCCGCTGCTTTTGGGTTTATACTACCGCATTAACGGGGCGCTGGACGAAGAGGCCATGCAGTCGGCCGCGGATGCCCTGGCGGGCACGCACGATTTTTCGGCTTTTTGTGCGGCCGGCGCAAAGCCGGGGGACAGAACCAGAACCCTGAACAGCCTGAAAGCAGAGCGGCGGGGAGACTGGGTGCGCATCCGTGCCCAGGCGGACGGATTCTTGTACCATATGATGAGGATTCTGGCCGGGACACTGGTGCTGGCCGGACAGGGAAAACTGGACGCCGGGCAGGTAGCCGCCATACTGGCGTCGCGTCAGCGGGGCAAAGCGGGGCCGACCCTTCCGGCGAAGGGGCTGTGCCTGGAACGGGTTTTTTACCCGGACTCGGTTTTCTTATAGTTTTTTGGCAATTTGACAAGACAAATGGCTGTGACGGGCCATTTGAGAGATGGTACTCATACTAGGGCTTTGGGAGGTGTGCCGGATGGCGGAAAAACCAAAAAAGCCGAAGCACACGAAACTCGTATTGCCCGGCGACAAGAAAAAAGGCAAACAGAAAAAAGAAGTCTACCGCGCGAAAGACCGTCTTGGCAGGACGCTGACCGAGGGGCCGGCGGGCACCGAGCCAAAAGCGCCGGAGCCGGAGCCGTCCCGTGCGGCGTCGCCCGACGCCCCGGGTGTGGAGAGGCCAAAACCGCCCAAAATCCCGCCGCCGACAGAGCGGGAGCTGCCCGAAAACGCCGTGCTGATGCCGCGAAAAAACCCCCGCCTGCAAGCGGTGAAACGCAAAAAGCGCCTGCGGAAGATGTTGGCGCTGGTGCTGGTTTTGCTGGTGCTGGCGGGGCTGGGGCTGTATTTCAGCGGGTTGTACCTCTATGTGGGGCTCGCCGCAGGCAATGTCTATGACTCACTGCGCATTCGGCTGACGCCCGGGGATGGATGGCCCGCCCCCTTTTCCATCACGGGTTATGTCACCTCGGAGGGCATGAACGCCGGGGGTTTTGCCTCTTTGGGCGACAAGGACATGGCCGTGTTTTCCTCCAAGGGAAAGGAGCTGCGGCGCACCCAACACGGCTATGCGAACCCGGGTATTTCGACCGGGAGCACGAGGGTGATTGTGTACAACCGCGGGGGAACCGAATATGTTGTGGAGGGGCGAAGCGACACGGTGCTGCGCCGCAATACCGAGCAGGAGATCCTCTTTGCCGAGATGAGCCCGAATGGGTCGGTGGCCGTGGTGACCTCCTCGCGCTACCGCGCAAACCTGGAGATCTACGGGCCGATTTATGACGCGGAACCGGATTTTTCTTGGTCGATGGTGGATGAAAAGCCCATTGTGGGGGCGTTTCATGCCGACAACCGGGAGTTTGCCCTGGCGAGCCTCTCGGCACAGGGAGGGGCGCTTGGCACGACCATCTACCTGCTGCGCACGGACAGGGCGGAGCCGCTGGCCCAGGTGCGCGCCGATGACGCGAGAATACTGCAGCTAGAATATCTTTCCCAAAACCGGCTTCTGGCCGTATACGACACCTATACGGCGCTTTACGACCTTGGCGGGGAGCAGGTGGCGCGCTATGATTACGGCGGGAGCAGCCTGCTGGCCGCCGACATTGCCGAAGGGCGCTGCGCCCTGGTGTTTGGCTCGGCCGCGCGGGACAGTTTTGAGGTGGTGCTGCTGAACGCCAAACTGGAGCCCCTGTTTGAAAAAAGCACACAGGGGACCGAGAACCCAAGGGTGCTGAGCGCGTCGAATGGGCTGTACCTGCTGAGAGGACAGGAGGTGGAGGCCTACTCTCTGGACGGAACGCAGGTCGAACGGCGGGAATATGAGGCGAAACCCCTGGACCTTGTGCAGGCGGGTGTTCCGCTTGTGTTGACCGTGACCAGCGCGGAGTCTCTGGAAGAGATGCTGCGAACGGGCCAAAGCCTTTCCCAGGCGGCCGGCGGAGCCGGCCAAAGCGATTTGGGGGAAGTTTCTTCTCAGCCGGAAGGGCAGGCGGCTTCCTCCCCTGCGCCGCCCGCATCCTCCGCGGCCCCCAGCCAGGACGTGCCCGCCGAGGAGGAGGGGACAGAAGAAGCCGGCGACGGGCAGGCGGCCTGAGGCCTGAAGAGGAAAAGGCCGCCCTTTCGTATGGTAGGTACGGTACAGGACAAAAGAGAGACCTCTTGAGCGAAGCAACCAAAGAAGGAGTTAATACGATACATGCAAGCATCCGCATTGATTTTTGATATCGTCTGTTTGGTCATTATTATCCTGTGCGCGCTCTTTTTTGCGCGAAAAGGCATATTGGCGGGCCTGTTGAGTTTGCTGGGTACGGTGATTTCTATCGCCGTGGCGAGCTTGGGCTCGCGCGCGCTGGCCCTGCCGGTGTTTGACAGGTTTTTCCGCCCGGGGCTGGAAGAGAGCCTGGAAAATGCCTTCGCCGAGCAGAATGCCCTGGCGACCGACATGATGCTGGAAGAGATGAGCAACTTTCTGCCCGGCCCCGCCCAAGAGGCACTGCTGGCGTCGATTGGTTCGGCCGACCTGAACATGGAAAACCTCGCCGAAAAAATTGTGACCGAAATGGTGCAGCCGATCGTGCTGCCCGTGATTACCCTCGTGTTGTTTGTCATCCTTTTCTTTATGTTGCGGGTGATCATCGCCATCCTGCTGCATGTGCTGCAGGCGGCACGGGGGTTGCCTTTCGTGGGTACGGCCCAAAAGGCCATGGGTGCGGTGGCCGGGGTGTTTATCGGCGCGCTCTATGTATTTATCTTGGTCACGGTGCTGGAAGTGGTGGGCACACTTATGACCCCCAGCGAGGCCAGCGAAGGGTTGATCGCCAACAGTTTGTTCTATAATGTGTTTTCGAACATCAATTTTATCACGTTTTAGCGCATATCATTTTTTCCGTTAGCAGTCTACACGGGGGATTGCCAAAGTGTTATTTTTGGTGTATAATTTAGATGTGGCAGAACGGGGCGGGAAAGGGTTTTGATGTGGCATTTCTTCATGGTTTTGTCACAGAGATTCCACAATCCTTCTCTATAATAAGCTTAGTAGAATGCCGAGATGTGGTGTCCCGAAAGCGTCTATTTAGGAAGGCGCGGCTACGAACGGGTCCACCAACCTGGAGGAAAGGCAACATAAATGATGATGTGTAAAAAATGTAACAAACGTCCCGCGATTGTGTTTATACAGCGCATGGAGGGAGAGGAGAGCCACAGCGACGGCTATTGCCTGACCTGTGCGCACGACCTTGGCATCAAGCCCGTTGACGATATGATCAAGCAGTTTGGCATTTCGGAAAACGACCTGGAAAACCTGGAGGAGCGGTTTGCGGGTTTTGTGGGCGAGGACGGTATGGCCGCACTGCAGGGGCCTATTGCGGGCACCGAACCGGCCGAGAGTGAAGAGGAAGAAGAGGAAGAAGAGGGTGGGGACTTTCAGCCCGGCGGAAGCGCCACCTTCCCCTTTGTTTTTGGCGGCCAGCAAAAAGAGGAGTCCCGGGACAAGGTGCGCTTTGACAAGGGCAAGAGCAAACAGAGCAAACGCAAATTCCTTGACACCTACTGTGAAAACCTGACGGGTAAAGCGGCCGAGGGCAAGCTGGACAGGATCATCGGGCGGGACCGCGAAATCTACCGGACGATCCAGATTTTGTCCCGCAGGCAGAAAAACAACCCCTGCCTGATTGGCGAGGCCGGCGTTGGCAAGACGGCCATCGCGGAGGGCATTGCACTGCGTATTTCAAGCGGGGACGTACCCAGCCGCCTGCGCGACAAGGAGATCTACCTGCTGGATTTGACGAGCCTTGTGGCGGGCACCCAGTTCCGCGGGCAGTTCGAGAGCCGTGTGAAGGGTTTGATCAGTGAGGTGAAGAGCGCGGGCAATGTCATCTTGTTCATCGACGAGGTGCACAATATCACCGGCGCCGGAGATTCCGAAGGCGCGATGAACGCCGCAAACATCCTGAAACCGGCGCTTTCCCGTGGGGAGATACAGGTGATCGGCGCGACAACCTTTGCCGAATACCGCAAGCATATTGAAAAAGACCAGGCGCTGGAACGCCGTTTCCAGCCCGTGAAAGTGGACGAGCCCAGCCTGGAGGACACCATTGGGGTGCTGATGGGCGTGAAAGAGTATTATGAAGACCACCACCATGTGAAGGTGAGCGCCGGGATTGTGGAACAGGCGGTGCGGCTGTCGGAGCGGTACATCACCGACCGTTACCTGCCCGACAAGGCGATTGACCTGCTGGATGAAGCATCGGCCTGCTGCAGCCTGCGCCACCCCGAGATTACCGAATGGCTGGAGGCCGAAAAAGACCTCGACAAGCTGCGCAAGGAAGAGCAGGAGCTGGAAGAGAAGAAAGAACATGACTACGAGCGGCTGGCGCAGGTGAAAAGTGAGATTGCCAAAAAGCTGCCCGGTGTGGGTGAGCTGAAAACCGAAGTGGACAAGATTGAAGTGACCATGGAGGACGTGGCCCGCGTCATTGAGCTGTGGACGGGCATTCCGGCTGTGAAAATTGAGGAGAGCGAGTACGACAAACTCTCGAAACTGGAAGAGCGGCTGAGCGAAAAAGTGGTGGGCCAGGATGAGGCGGTGCACCTGGTCGCAGCGGCCATCAAGCGCGCCCGCGCAGACATCAATGGGCGGCGGCGCCCGGCCAGCTTCATCTTTGTGGGCCCCACGGGCGTGGGCAAAACCGAGCTTGTGAAGCAGCTGGCCTATGACCTGTTTGACTCGGTGGACCCCCTGATCCGGCTGGACATGAGCGAATTTATGGAAAAACACGCCGTGAGCCGGTTGATTGGCTCGCCTCCGGGGTACATCGGGTATGACGAGGCGGGACAGCTGACCGAGAAGGTGCGGCGCAAACCCTATAGCGTTGTGTTGTTCGACGAGATTGAAAAGGCGCATCCCGACGTGATGAACATCCTTTTGCAGATCTTGGACGAAGGCAAGATCAACGACGCCCAGGGGCGGGCCGTGAGTTTTGAAAACACGGTCATCTGCATGACTTCCAACGCGGGTTCTTCAGACCGCACGGCCAACCTGGGCTTTGACAAGAGCGTGGAAGATATGAGCCGGGACAAGAGTCTGAAGGCCTTGAAAGAATTCCTGCGGCCTGAGTTTATGAGTCGTGTGGACGAAGTGATTGCCTTTAAGCCGCTGAATGCGGAGGACTTAAATGCCATTGCCGCACTGATGCTGGGCGAATACCGAGAGCCTTTGAAGACGAAGGAGATCGCCCTGAGCTGGGATACGGACGCGCTGAGCGCCCTGTGCGAAAAGGCGAAAGGCGGACAGTTCGGAGCAAGAGACCTGCGCAGGGTGATCCGCAAAGAGGTGGAGGATAAGATCGCGGATGGAATTTTAAGCCACCAGAAACTGGAGAAGATTCGGGTGGGGGCGCAAGAGGGAGAAATTGACGTTTCCTTCTCTTGACAAGTAGAATAAACCACGGTATTCTAGAATAAAACCGTTGCAGGGCAGCCTGTGGCGGTTTGTGCGGACGTAGTTTAGTGGTAAAACCCCAGCCTTCCAAGCTGGCTTTGTGGGTTCGATTCCCATCGTCCGCTCCATACTGGCCCCGGGAACCAGGGCCGCAAGCGGGGTGTTGATGCCCCGCTTTTTTTACAAGACGAGTTGCCGTTGTGGGGGAATATGGATGCAGGGGACAAACTACCTGTTGGTGATACTGGCCTGCTTTGGGCTATTCATGTTGGGGGCCCACTTTATACGTTATTGCCGGTTTAGCTCCCGGAAAATCCCGGCACTAAAACTTTGCCTCGCCTTGATTGCGCTGGCGATGTTGTTGTGTGCAAGCACACTGGCTGTCTTCCTGATGCATGACTCGGCGTACCTTCCCATAGCCATCGCGGTGAATGTGGTGTGCATTGTATTCAACAATACGATGTTTGTCCATGTGGGGCTGAGGATGCTGGGCAGCACAAAAAAGGGTTTCGTGCGCGCGCTGTGGATGCTTTACCTTGTGCCGCTGCTGCTATTGCCGGGAATGCTGCGCCAGTACCTGACGATGCCGCTGCTCTATGACGAGGCGGGTTATGGTTTTGCCTATGAGTTGGTCCCGATAGGGTATGTGCTGACGGTATACAATTTCCTCATTTCTATGTTGGTGGTATTCTATACAATCCGGCCGAGTGCCCGATCGCCCCTGCGGGGACGCAAGCTGCGCTGGATGCTGCTTTTGGCGGTGGCCCTGCCCTCTTTGGCCAATGTGTTTCAAGTGATACACCCGCTGTTTGTCTACCTCAACTTCAACAGCCTGACGATCTGGATTCCGGTCTACATCATCTGTTATGTCTATTTTGGGTACCTGTCCTCGGCCAGGACGAACGCGATCGAGTATATGGATGAGGTGTATGCGCTGTTCGACCTCTGGGGCAACTGCGTGGACATCAACGAGAGCGGGCGCCGCTTTTTCAAGCGTTTCTGTGGCACCAACACCCCGAGTTTGCAGCATTTGACCACACTGCTGGGCCGAGAGCCCGAGGGATCCTTCCAGGATTTGCAGCTGATTTTGGAATATGAGGGGGAGAAAACGTATTACACCCTTGACAGTTTCAGTGTCAGTGACAACATCAGCCGATACAGCGGCCTAGGATTTATCATCAGCGAGGTGACCGAATACCACCTGCGCATGGCCCAGCTGGACGCGCTTGCGACCGAAGATCCCCTGACCGGCGCAAAAAACCGGCGCTATCTGGAAAGCTATCTGGACAACCTGCAGAGGAATGCGGGGGCGAGAAAAGCCCCGATGGCCGTGATGATGCTGGATATCGACCTGTTTAAGAATATCAACGACAATTTTGGACACAAAGCGGGCGATGAAGTGCTGGTGGAACTGTGCCGCCGGTGTGAGGCCAACATGCGAAAGCAGGATATCCTGTTCCGCTACGGTGGGGAGGAGTTCCTGATCGTGAGCGAAGGGGTGGACCATGAGTCCGGGCAGAAGCTGGCCAGGAGGATTCATGAGGCGATCGGCTCGCGCTTGTTCACAACGGCGGAAGGCGAGATTCCCGTGACCGTGAGCGTGGGGTTCTGCTCGGTGGACATTGAGGGAAATATGGACATCTACAAGATGGTGGAGCTGGCCGACGAAAAGCTGTATGAGGCGAAAAACAATGGAAGAAACCGTGTAGAGTGTTGCAGCTACGCATTTTACTTTCAGCAACAGCCTTTGCAGTGAATTTTGGAGCCGGGGATTTTTAGCCCTGAGTGCAAGCCATATCGCTTGGCAGGGCAAGCTCTTTTGATTATAATTAGAATAGTGGAACCGGTCTTTGGTTCCGGCAACGAAAAAAGCAATCTCCCCTCAGCAGTTTTGGAGGAACCTACTTGGATAAGGAAAGACAAACCAACCAGCACGAGCCGACCTCTGGAAATGCACGGGTATCCGGCCGGGCGGAGCTTTGGGCGGATGAGTTGGATGTACTGTTTGAGGGGACGGATATAGGTCTATGGAACTGGCATTTGCCCACAGGCCGGGTGGTCTATAGCAGGCAATGGGAAAAAATTGTCGGTTATGAGGAAGGGGAACTTCCCCAGACGATTGAAGGGTGGCAAAATGCCCTTTTGCCCGAGGACTGGGAAACCGCCCAAGAGCTGGTGGCCAAATGCCTGCGCGGCGAAGTTGACCACCACGTGGCGGAGTTTCGCATGGCGCGCAAGGACGGCAGTGTCATCTGGGTGCAGGACAAAGCCGTTGTAACCCAGAGGGACGAAGAGGGTAAAGCGGTACGGCTGAGCGGTATCCTGCAGGAAATCACACGCCTGAAAGAGACCCAGCTTGCCCTGCAGGAGAGGACCGAACAACTGGATATTGTGGCGGATGCCTCGGGCCTTGGATCCTGGGACTGGGACGTGAAGACGGGACGGATTGTCTTTTATGACAAGTACCTGGAGATGCTTGGCTATAAACCGGGCGAGATAGAAGGCAGTATCGAAGTTTGGGAGCAGCTTGTGCATCCTGATGACCTGGCGAAAGCCAAGGAAAAACTGGAGGACGCCGTATCGGGAAAAGCACCGGAGTATCGGTTTGAGCTGCGTATGCGGCACAAGGATGGCCGCTATGTGTGGGCGCTGGATTCGGGCAGGGTGCTGGAGTGGGACAAAAACGGCAAGGGTACCCGGATGCTGGGCGGCCACATGGACATCAACGAACTGAAGCAGGTGCAGGAACGCTTGCACAGCTCTTTAAAAGAAAACGAGCGTTATAGCGAAAACCTGCAACAAGAGGTGGAAAAGACGGTCCGGCAGATGCAGCTGAACCGGCGGACCTACGAGGCCATGCTGGAGGCGAGCCCGTATGTGAACATGATTTTCGACACCTCGATGAGGGTGATCGACTGTAACCCCTCGGCGCTGGCCTACTTTGGGTTTGAGACAAAAGAGGACCTGCGGCAGGGCTTTATGAGGACAATCTCAGAGAGCATCCCGCCCTACCAGCCGGACGGCTCGCCCTCTGTGCCGCTGGACGAACGCGTAAAAGTGGCGATACAGGAGGGGTACAACGAGTTTGAGACGGAACTGGTGCGCCACAACACCCCGCATCCCGCCAGGGTGATTTTGAAAAAGATACCCTACGAGGACGAAAGTGCCATCGCGGTGTATCTGATCGACCTGCGGGACATGCGGGAGGCAAAAAATGAGCTGCTGCGGCAGGACAAGCTGCTGCGTGAAGTGAATGCGGTGGCCACAAAGCTGATGAGCTCGACCCCGGCACTGTTTGAAAGAAACATCTGGGAGGCGATGCGGGCGCTCGGCCGCAGCCTGGATGTGGACAGGATGTACATCTGGCGCAACTACACCGATGAAGAGGGTGAACTGTGTTGCGAGCAGATTTTTGAATGGAGCGAAAAGGTAGAGCCGCAGCAGGATAAGGATTTTTCGATCCACACACGCTATGACGATGTGCCGATGTGGAGGGACACGCTGGGGTCGGGAGACACCATCAACGCAATCGTACACACCTTGCCCGATGAAGAGAGGCTGACCTTGCAAGAGCAGGGGATACTGAGCATATTGGTTTTGCCGGTCTTTCTCAGGGGCGTGTTCTGGGGTTTTGTGGGTTTCGATGACTGCAGCAGGGAGCGTCTTTTTTCCCGTGTGGAGGAAAACGTCCTGCAGTCGGGCGGAATTTTGATGGTCTCGGCCATTTTACGCAACGAGATCAACAAAAACCTGATCTCCGCCAAGGAGCAGGCGCTGGAGAGCACCAAGGCAAAGAGCGAATTTCTCTCCCGCATGAGCCATGAGATCCGCACGCCGATGAACGCGATTATCGGCATGACGACCATAGCCCAGAAGACCAAGGATATGGCCAAGGTGCGGTACTGCCTCGAGCAGATTGTGACGGCCTCCGCACAGCTTCTGGGCATCATCAACGATATCCTGGATATGTCCAAGATTGAATCGGGCAAGTTTGAGATTGTGAACAACGAGTTCGATTTCGAAAAAATGACGCAGAATGTCTTCCATGTGATGGAGGTGCGCCTGCGGGAGAAAAACCAGAATTTTACCTTCCGTTTTGACAACCTGTTTACCCATAAAATTGTCTGCGACGAACTACGGCTTTCCCAGGTGATGACCAACCTGCTTACGAATGCCGTGAAGTTTACGCCCGAGCAGGGGGATATATCCCTGTCGGTGAGCTACCGGCCGAAGAACGAGGAGAAATACCTGCTGCATGTGGAGGTGAAAGACACAGGCATCGGGGTGAGCGAAGAACAGACGGCGAAACTGTTCCAGTCCTTCGAACAGGCGGACGGCAGCATCACCCGCAAGTTTGGCGGCACCGGCCTTGGGCTTGCCATCTGCAAGCAGATTGTGAAGCTGATGGGCGGCGATATTTGGGTGGAGAGCGAGCCGGGCGTCGGGTCCACCTTCTTCTTCGAGGTGGAATTTGAGTGGGGAGACGAGATTCGGCAGATCGAAATAAAAAGTTTTCCCAAAGAGGACATGCGCATTTTGGTCATAGACGACAGTGAGGATGTACTGCTCTATTTCACGAGCATCCTGGGCAGTTTTGGGCTGAAATGTGACACTGCCCCCAGCGGCGAAGCCGGCATTACCCTTGTGCAAGCGGCCTTAGAAGAGGATATGCCCTACGATTTGGTTTTCGTGGACTGGAATATGCCGGGTCTGTCCGGCGGGGAGACCGCGCGGGAGATATCAAAAAAGGCCGGAGAGGACCTCGTAATCATCATGATCTCCGTCTCAGACTGGGCAGATATCGAAAAAGAGGTGCGGCCGTTTGGCATTACCCAGTTTTTGCCGAAACCGGTGCTTCCCTCCTCGCTTTTCAACACGATTGTGCGTGTGACAGGCTCTGCCCCGGTGACGGAGAGCTACGACCCGGAGGAGGAAGAGCCCGACTGGAGCGGGGTGAACATTCTGCTGGCGGAGGACATCGATATCAACCGCGAGATCATCCTCGAAGTGCTGGGAGAGACCGGGCTGAACATTGACTGTGCACACAACGGCATAGAGGCGGTGGAGATGTACCGCAAAGCGCCCCAAAAATACAGCATGATTTTGATGGACGTGCAGATGCCCCAGATGGATGGCCTTGAGGCCACAAGACGGATCCGGGCGTCGGGCATAGAGGGGGCGCAGAGGATTCCGATTGTGGCGATGACGGCGAACGCGTTCAAGGAAGATGTGGAGCTTTGCCTCTCGGCCGGCATGAACGACCACGTGGCAAAACCCGTCAATATAGATCATCTAATGGAAAAACTGACCGAATATATACACGTGAGATCATAGAATGATTTGCAGCTTGCAGAATTGCCGTACCGGTTGCACTGCGAGAATAATGCGCCCCAGGGCAGAGGAAGTGAAGATTTGAGCACGAATAGGAAGAAAATGTTGGTAGTGGATGATGTGGACATCAACCGCGCGATATTGAATGAGCTGTTCAGCGAGCAGTTTGAGGTCTTGGAAGCGGAGAACGGCGAAGTGGCCCTTGCGCTGATTGAGGAACACGAGAAGGATCTGGCCATGGTGCTGCTGGATTTGATGATGCCGGTGAAAGACGGCTTTGAAGTGCTGGAAGAGATGAATAATAACGGGCTGATCCAGCAGATACCGGTGATTTTGATCACCGGGGAGAACGACGACGAAAAGTCTTTGCTGGGGTATGGCCTTGGTGTGTCCGACCTGGTGTATAAGCCTTTCAACCCGGACATTATCTGCAGGCGCGTGAACAACGTGGTGGATCTGTACTCCTATAAAAACTTCCTCGAGCAAAAGCTGGACGAACAGAGAAAAGAGCTGGAGAGGCAAGCGGCAAAGCTGCGGGAGTCGAACCTGTTTCTGGTGGACGCATTATCCACCACGGTGGAGTTCCGCAACAGCGAAAGCGGAGAGCATATTAAGCGTATACGTGCGCTGGTACGCATTTTGCTGGAAAAACTGGCAAAGGATTACTCGCTGACGCCCGAACAGATCGAGCAGATATCGAGCGCCTCGGCCCTGCATGATATCGGGAAGATTGCCATCCCGGACAAGGTGCTGCTGAAACCCGGGGCGCTGACCGACGAGGAATATGAGATCATGAAGACCCACAGTATGCGTGGGTGTGAGATACTGGACAGCCTGAACTATACCCAGGACAAAGAGTATTTTGGCTATGTGTACGACATCTGCCGCCACCACCATGAGCGCTGGGACGGCAGGGGTTACCCGGACGGGCTGAAGGGGGACGAGATTTCGATTTGGGCGCAGGCCACGAGCCTGGCGGATGTATATGACGCGCTCACGAGCAAGAGGGTGTATAAAGACGCCTATACCCATGAGGAGGCGACCCAGATGATCCTCAACGGGGAGTGCGGCGAGTTTAACCCAAAGCTGCTGGAAGTTTTTATGGAAGTGAAAGATACCCTGAATGAAGAGATTCAGCTGGCGCACGCAAAAGAACGGGGCCAGCCACTGGGAGGAGAGCAGACCGACGAGGCGGCCAACGCATAAATCACACATAGAAAAAAGGCTTTGTCCATTGTAACGGGACAAAGCCTTTTCTTACGGTATTTGTCTTATGTGTCATTTGGTTATGACGGGCCATTTGAGAAGCGACAAAAGACCGGTTTGCCTTCTGCGGCGCGAAAGCCTACTCCTGCAACGTGGGCAGAGCGGCCTCCACCTGTTTTCGTGTCTCGGCCAGATCGGCGCGGTAGGTTGCGATGAGCTCTTCGTTGAGCGTTCCCTCGCGCAACTCTCCCATCAAGAGATTGCTGTCTTCGAAAACGGCGTCCAGCCCGAGGTTCCCCGCCACGCCTTTGATGGCGTGGGCGGCCTCTGCCGCTTTCGCGGTGTCGCCCGCGGTCACGGCATTTTCGAAGGCCTCCAGGTCGGGGCTTTGCAAGAACAGGCCGAGCATCCGGGAGTACAGCTTTTTATTGTTGCGCACCCGGCCAAGGCCGGTTTCAATGTCAATATACACTTTTTCACTCATGGACAAGTTCCTTTCGCACAGTATCCAATATTTCAATTAGTATAGCATATTTTTTGGCTAAAATCCAACTTTTGTGGTATAATGAGTGGAAAGGGTGAACAGACCGAAGGAAATACCGATGCTATGATTTTTGCACCCAACTTGGAGGTTGTGAGATGGACGACAAGAAAAAAGAGGGTAAAAAGCAACTCGTGGACTTTCCGGATTACCAGCCGGAGGGACGGTTGCCCTTCCCACCGCCCGACGAAGCGGGGGCTACGCCGGTGAGCGGTGTGCCGAGAGAGCAAAAAAAGGCGGAAAAGAAGCCCTATTATGAAACCTATGACCCCGACCCAAAGTCGACGGACCCGACCAAGACGACCCCGGGGGCGCCCAACATCCATGATCCACACACGGTGCTGCCGCCCGACGCGGATCTCTCGCAGTGGAGCCCGGATGTAGACCTGAAAGACA
>JAJDHT010000031.1 GCA_030266325.1 Ruminococcaceae bacterium OttesenSCG-928-I18 | reverse complement strand
CAGGCTGAAACCCGCGCCATAAAGGCGCGGGTGAAAAAGAAACAACAGAACAGGAACTCTCTTTACTTTCGATGCGTCTAGCTCGTCAGGGTTGGTTTTTTCTTGAAACCGCCCGTGGTGATCGCCATTACGATCACGCCGACCACCAGCCAGGCAATACCCGCCACATGCGAATCAAAGGACAGGTTGATCCACAAAACGACGCAGGTCAGGCAGCCCAGCAGCGGCACAATCAGATAGCGCAGCACATCGATGCCACCGCGGTTCTTATTCTTGATGAAGTAGTGCGCAACCACCGAGAGATTGACGAATACGAAAGCGGTCAGTGCGCCGAAGTTGATCAGCGTCACCACCTGGCCCAGGCCCATGAACAGACCGCCGATGATACCCAGCGCGGCCACGATCAGGATGTTGTAGATCGGCACCTGGGTGCGCGGATGCAGATAGCCAAAGATTTTCTGGGGCAGCATTCTGTCGCGTCCCATGCCGTACATGACGCGCGCCACGCCCGCCTGGCTGTCGATCGCGTTCGCGATAGAACCGGCCACCATGGCGATGCTCACGAAGGTGACCAGCAAGTTCCCGCCGGCCGCCGCTGCCGCGTCAAGGAAAGCGGAATCGAGGTCCGTGTAGTTGTTGTAGTCGGGGAAAGTGGACTGTGCGAAGTAGGCCTGCAGAATGAAGATGGCGCCCATGACGAAGCACACAATCACGGTTGCTTTCGGCAGCACCTTCTTCGGCTCTTTCACCTCTTCGCTCAAGGTGGTCATCGCGTCAAAACCCATGAACGAGAAGCAGGCGATCGAGGTACCGGCCAAAATGGCGCCCCAGCTGAAGGTTTCGGGGTTGTAGAAGGGCAAGCTGGTGAAGCCGCCGAGGCCAACCCCGCCGCCGGCCAGCGCGCCGAACGAAGCCACGCAGAAGTAGACGACGACCAGGAACATGAATGCCACAAGGAAGTTGTTTACCAAGCTGAGGTTCTTGATACCCGAAATGTTGACGATCGTCACAATGGCCACCGCAACGATGATGCTGATCCAGGCGGGGATGCCCAGCAGCACGTCCATGTAGATGCCGATGACGATGTAGTTCAGAATCGGGAACAGTGCATAGTCGAGGTAGATGGCCCATCCGGCCAGGAAGCCGAGATAGGGGCTGATCGAGTTGGATACGTAACTGTAGGCCGAGCCTGCGATGGGGTACGCCGCGGCCATCTGCCCATAGCTGAAGGCGGTGAAGGACATGGGGATCACCGCGATGATGTAGCACAGTGCGAAATGTCCGTGCGAGGCCACCGATACCTCACCGAACACCGCCACAGGTGCCACGGGGAACATCATGGCCATGCCGAAAAGTAAGACACTTGCCATGCCGAGCGACCGTTTTAGGGTTACGGTCGTGCTGCTGTCGCCCCCGTTCGCCGGTTGCTGTACGGGTTGTTGGTCAGACATGAAATCACTCCTTTTTTTAATGATTCCCAAATGAAATTCCCTCAAGGTGGAAAACCAAATGCCACAGGTTCCCCACCTTACTTACCACACTACACGCTTGCCCCATGGGAAGGTCAAGGCTCTATGGGCGTTTATTAAATATCAAATCATTAAACGTACCTACGAAAAACCAATAAAACGCAGACAGACGATTTTTACGTAAATTAGGCAATTTGCCCTCATTTATGGGTGGTGGTGTGAAACAAAACCCTACCCCATGGTAGGCATTTTGCCGATGTTCTTCCCACTATATGCCCCGGATACCCATATTATATGTCAAAATTTGTCAAAACCGCTCCATTAGATAGTTCAAAAACTGACCCCTTGGTAGAGTTTTCTTCTCCATTTTTTCTTCTCAATATTGAGTGGTCATTTTTTAGGCCATGAGTATGTAAGGCACACAAGAAACGGTTAGGATGCCATCAAAGGGTGATGCCGAACCAAATCCTATTCTGTAATTATAGTATACAATGTAAGTATAGTATGGATGGGCCGGTTTGTCAAACAATACCCAGACCGCTTTTCGCCTCGTAGCGTAAAAAACGTCTTTTCTCTGCAGCCGGTGACCGTTCCATACCCAACAGGATGTAAACATGAATTGGTGTTTCGATAGTCGTCGATTTCCTTTTTGTCTTTTTGCTTTTTTATCTTCCCTAGGGGGAGATCCTCTGCTATACTATAAGCCAAAGCTGCCGCCACCACCGGGTCTTTTGCCGGGGAAGGCGGGGTACCCCAGGGGTGCGGCGATGCGGCAGCATACCGTGCCCATACGTTCCCTATACAAGACAAGGCAAAAAAGTGGAGAAGAGGAAGAAATTATGGCGGAGAAAACAGACAAACTCCCTGACACCGTGGAGGAATACATCGTCCAATACCCGCCAGAGCAGCGCCAAATTCTCGAAAAGGCCAGGCAGATCATCCGGGAAGCCGCGCCGAAAGCCACCGAGAAAATCAGTTGGGCGATGCCCACATACCATCAGGGGGAAAACCTTGTGCATTTCGCCATGCATAAAAACCACCTGGGTTTTTACCCCTCCCCCGAGGCCATCATCGCATTCAAAGAAAAATTACAGCCCTATAAAACAACAAAAGGCGGCATCCAGTTTCCCCTGTCAAAGCCTGTCCCGTTCACGCTGATCCGTGAAATCACCCTGTACCGGGTGGCAGAGGTAGAAAAAAATAACCGCTCCAAGAAAGGATAGAGCTATGGGAAAGAAGATTTTGATCTTAAATGGCAGCCCCCGCAGGGGAGGTAATACGGAGACACTGGTGGATGCCTTCATCGAGGGTACCCTGGAGGCTGGGCACACGGCCACCAAATGTAACCTGGGCCAGATGGACGTGGGGCCTTGCATCGGCTGCCTGAAAGGCGGCAAGGATAGCCAGAACCCCTGTACCCAAAAAGACGACATGGCGAAAATCTATCCCCACTTCAAGCAGGCGGACATCGTTGTTTTTGCCTCTCCGCTGTATTGCTGGGGTTTTACGGCCCAGCTGAAGGCCGCCATAGACCGCCTGTTTGCCGTGATGGAGGAGACGGGAACCTTCCCCGGCAAGGAATGCCTGATGTTGATTGCGGCCGAGGGGCAGGATGAGGAAAACTTCGAACCCATGCACGCGTATTACGAACACCTCACTTCCCGGCTTGGTTGGCAAGACAAAGGACGCCTTTTCGCCGGCGGAGTCTATCAGCTGGGGGACATTGAGGGCAAGCCCGTGCTGCAACAGGCGAAACAGCTGGGTGCCGGTCTGCAGTAAATAGGCCCGGGCAAAAAAAGGCAAGACCCATAGGAGTAAGAGATAGGCTCCCTATCTCTTTGGGTGTTTCTTTGGGAAACCCATAAAATAAAACGGTTGCCAATGGCAGAAAAGGGCGCAAAACGCAGGGCCCTTTTTTTCGCAGCCTTTTTTACCGCCTGTTCCTGCGCTCGCCTGGCCGGGCGCGGTTTTGCCTGTTCTATTTTGTGCCTCTGCCGTTTGCCTTTGAGGGGCACATTCCATCGGTTCCGCCCCCAGGAGGGGGAGAAAAACAAAAAGCGAAAGCGGCTTTTCCGCTTAGGGAGAAACCAATGTGAATACAAAAATGAAAACTTGGGAAAAAATCAGCTACGGCATGGGAGACCTCGCAAACAACCTGATGTTCGGCCCCGTCGCCTACTATCTGCTCTACTTCTATACCGATGTGGCGGGCATCTCCCTGGCGCTTGTCAGCCTGCTGATGGGCGTGGCGCGCGCCGTCGACGCCGTTGCAAGCCCGTTCATCGGGGGCCTTGTAGACAGAACAAACACCCGCTGGGGCAAAACCCGGCCCTACCTTTTGTTCACCACGCTGCCCCTTGGGGTGCTGATGGTGCTGTGTTTTCTGGTGCCAAACGCCTCGATGAACGCGGTGGCCCTCTATGCCCTTTTTACCTATCTCGGGTTTTCCCTGCTCTACACACTCAACAATGTCGCCTACCTCACCCTGCTTACCGTGATGACCCCCGACAACGGTATCCGGCTGCAGCTTGGGGGCATCCGCATGGCGGGTATGGCCGTGGGTTCCCTCGTGGCCAACGGCCTCTTGCTGCCCATCATTCTGCTGTTGGGCAGCGGCAACGAGCGCCGGGGGTTTGCCCTCACGGCCCTGCTGTTCGGCATCGTCTCGGTGCTGCTTTTAATGAACTGTTTTCTATTTACGCGTGAGCGCATCGAGGTGGTTCCAGAGCGCGGCCCATTGCTCGGTTCGATGCGCACGATGGGCAAAAGCCGGCCGTTTTTGATTTTATGTACGGTTCAGATCCTCGGCTGGGTGATGCAGAGTTTCTTTTATCAAAACACGGTTTTTTACGCCAAATATCTGCTACACAACGAGCAGTTTGCCGCGGCTATGATGGCTCTGCCCACGCTTTGCCTGCTGGGGGTCAGCCCTTTTATCTCCCTTTTGGCCCGGCGCTTTGGCAAGCGCCGGTTCATGGCTGTGAGTTACGCCGCCAGCGCGGCGGCCCTCTTGCTTGTTTGGGCCGCGGGGGACAGGGTTTGGCTGGTTTTACCGGGCAGTATGCTGGCGGGTTTTGGCACGGGCTGCGCCCTCAGCATGGGCATCCTCACCTGCTCCGACACCATAGACCATGTGGAGTGGTTGACGGGGAAAAAGCTACAGGGACTGATGACCTCCATGATGCTGTTTGCCGCCAAACTGGGGCTTGTCGTCACGGGTACGCTCTCCCCCTTTGTCCTCGGGCTTGGCGGCTATGTGGCGAATGCCGAGCAGTCTCTCACCGCGCTTATGGCTATAAGAACAAACTACATTTTTCTCCCGGTGCTGTTGGGGCTTCTCTGCCTGTTTTTGCTCCGTTTCTACCGCCTGGACGAGCGACAGATGGAAAACATTACGAATGAACTGGTTCAGCGCCGTTTTGAAAAGGCCTCGCAACAAGGGCTCAAATGAAATGTACTGCCCGCAGCTGGGCCCCGGAGTGCGGCGCATTGGGAGCACATGTCCGCCCCGGGGGGCGAGGGATCTGGACCCCCTCAGGGAAAGTGAAATTCGGTACCGACATGCATTGCATGGCAGAGCATAGGATTGTCTGAAAATAAAACCCCTTGGGAAGCTGCGTTTTTCCCAAGGGGTTTGCATACTAGGTGCTGACCGGCGTTTGGCCCCGGTCCACTTTTACGCGCCCACGCTCCAGCCAAAACTTTCCTGCTGGATGTTGTACAGTCGCGCAAACAGGCCGTTTTTTTGCAGCAGTTCCTCGCCCGTGCCCATTTCCACCACCTTACCTTCGTCAAGCACGACAATCTTGTCGGCCCCGGCAACGGTGCGCAGCCTGTGGGCAATGACGATGACGGTGCGCCCTTTCACCAGTTCGTTGATCGCCTCCTGGATCAGCACCTCGTTTTCGGGGTCCAGGCTGGCCGTGGCCTCGTCCAGCAGGACAATCGGCGCGTCCTTGAGCAGGGCCCGTGCAATAGAGATCCGCTGGCGTTCCCCGCCCGAGATGGTGCAGCCGTTTTCGCCGATGACGGTGTCGTACCCCTGCGGAAGGGTTTGGACAAATTCGTCGCATCGCGCCAGTTTCGCCACCCGCAGCACCTCTTCGTCCGTGGCATTCTGGCGCCCAAGTCGGATATTGTTTGCCACCGTGTCGTTGAAAAGAACCACATCCTGGAAGACGAAAGACATATATTTCATCAGTTGTTCGGGGTCCACTTCTTTGATGCGTTTGCCGCCGATGGTGATGTCACCGAAATCCGTGTCCCAAAAGCGGGCAATCAAGCGGGAAACGGTGCTTTTCCCGCTCCCGGATGGCCCCACAAGGGCGGTCACCCCGTTTTGCGGGATGTCCACCGTCAGGTTGTGGATCACTTCGGCCTCGTTGTAGCCAAAACTGACTTCGTGCAGCGCCACATTACAGTCTTCCAGCTCCACATGGTTCTGCCCGCTCATCTCGGGTTCTCTGCGCAGCGTCTGCATGCGTTTGGCCGAAATCTGCATGTGGAAAAATTCAGGTGCCAGGGTGAGCAGTGTGGTCACCGGGCCGTAAATACGTAAGCTGATGAGTAAAAAGGTGAGCAGGGGGATCACACCAAGGCTGCCCCCCGTGAACAGGTACACCCCCACCAGGACGACCATGCCGCTCGCCACCCGCAAAAGCATCTGGGCCGGCAACACGAAAGCACCAATCACCGCCTCAAGATAGATCGACTCTTTTTTCATGACGTCGAAGCTGTTCTTCAGGGCCCTGGATTTTTCCCCCTCCAGCCCAAAGGCCTTGACCACTTTGATGCCTTCGAGGTATTCCTGCATCTGCGTGGAGGCCTCCAGCTTTGCTTTCATATGGCGCTCCGAAAAGCGGCGCTGGATGCTCCGGCTGCCAAAGATCAGTAACAGGGAAAGAGGGAAAGTGCAGAACATGGCCAGTGACATGCGCCAGTCATAGACTGCCAGCAGGAGGCAGGTGAGGCTGATGGTCACGCAGTTGGCGATCATGGAGGGCACAATGTGGCTCATACAGTGCTCTATGGTGGCACAGTCCCCCATAATATTCGTTGTCAGTTCGGCAAGGTCCTTGCGGTTGAAGAAACTCAGGGGCAGCCTACGCATGCGCTCGGCCACGTCCACGCGCAGGCTTTCGCATTCTTTGTAGGCGGCGGTATAGGTTTTGTCATATTCCACACCGTAGGCCACCCCATAGAGCACAGCCGCCAAAACACCGAGGCCCGTCCAAAGCCAAAGCCGGCTTGTATCCAAAGGGCCGCCGCCCATCAGCGGCTCCAGCAGGGTCAGCAGGATCATCAACACAATGGCGAAGGGGAACAGCAACGTGATGTTTGAGATCACACAGGCCACGATGGCACGGTTCAGGCTTTTGGAACCTTCGTCCGACAGGCGAAACGCTTTTTTAAGCATGTGCGGGCACCTCCTTTTCGGCAAAGCGGTCTTTTTCCGTGATGGTCCAGCCTATGGCCGAGGTGTAACTTTCCCACATACGGGCATAGCGCCCTTTTTGCGCCAAAAGCGAATCATGACGGCCGGTTTCCGCCACCACCCCGTCGTCCATCACGACGATCTTGTCGGCCCCGCGCACGGTGGCCAGGCGGTGGGCGATGATGATGACGGTTTTGCCCCGCATGAGCTTTTCAAAGGCCTTTTGAATTCGGTGCTCGTTTTCGGGGTCGGCGAAGGCGGTGGCCTCGTCCAGCACGATGATCGGCGTATTTTTGAGGATGGCGCGCGCTATCACTAGTCTTTGGCGCTCCCCGCCCGAGAGATGCACCCCCTCGGCGCCGATGATGGTGTCATACCCTTTTGGCAGTTTCTCGATAAAATCGTGGCACTGGGCGGCGCGCGCCGCCTGTTCCACCTCGTCCCGTGTTGCGTGGGGGCTGCCGATACGGATGTTTTCAAAGATGCTCTGCTTAAAGAGGAAGACATCCTGAAACACAAAACTCACCTGCTGCATCAGTTCTTCGTAGGCCATCTCCCGCACGTCCACCCCGCCGATGCGAAGCTGTCCTTCGTCCACGTCGTAAAAACGGGGAATCAGGTGGGCCAGGGTGCTCTTCCCGCTGCCACTCGGCCCCACCAAGGCGGTAATCTGCCCTTCCTGCGCCGTAAAGCTCACGTTTCTCAAAGCCTCGTGCTCCCCTTCGGCGTTGTAGCTAAAGCTCACCTTGTCAAATACGACGTCATGCCCTCTGGGGTGTTTTGGCGAGGCGGTTTCCGAAAGCGGGGGCGTATCGAGAATCTCATCCAGCCGGGAAATACCCTCCGAGACCTGCATGGCGCCGCTGGAGACATACATCAGTTTCATGAAGGGCGCCGTCATGGCGAAGGAGAACAAAATGTAAAACAATACCGAGAGGGCAAAGGTCCCATAGTCCGTAACCGAGCCGGACAGCCATATGGCCATAGGTACGATAAAGAGGTAGATGTTGTTGATGACGACCATAAAAATTGCCATGGGCCATTTGAAGCTGATCGTATAGCTGTAAACATACTCCGTATAGTGGCGGATGGTCTCGTAGAATTTGCGAAAGGAGAAGATGGTCTGGTTAAACGCTTTCACCACGCTGATGCCCCGCACATACTCCACGCTTGCGTTGTTCATATCCTCTAAGCTGGTGTTATACTTTTGAACGAAGAATTTGGCCCTTTTGCCCCCATACCCTTTGGCCAGCGCGATGTACCCGATGACAACGGGCACAAGGGAGGCGAGCCCCAGCCGCCAATCCACCACGAACAAAATCACCAGGATGCACAGAGGCGCCGCGAGTGAGCCGGCAAGGTCAGGAAGCTGGTGGGCGATAAAACTCTCCAGCTTTTCGATATTTTCGTCGGCAATCTTGCGCAGCTTGCCCGAGGAATTTTGCGTGTGGAACCCAAGGGGAAGTTTTGCAATATGGTTTGTGAACTCCAGCTTCAGCTGGTAGAGGGTGTTGAAAGCCGCGACATGGCTGGCCATAAGCGCGCCGAAGTTGACCGCCACGGCGGCCACGGCGCTGCCCGCGGCCACCCACCCCCAGCGGATCATCACGGCGGTGTCCAGCGCCGAGAGATCGGATAGGTGGGCAAGAAGCTCTCGCAGCACAAAATAGATTGCGATGAAAGGGACAAACGAGATCACTGTGCTGATGGCCGACAAAATGCAGGACAGGATGACAAGGCCCCTCTTGTAGCAGGTCAGCTGCAGCAGCCTTGCCATCCCCTTTTTTCTCTTCGGGCTCTTTTCTTTCCGGGTGTCCATTTCCTTCCTCCGTTATCACAGACCGCCATGTTAGCTTCAGCTAACCACATCTCATTTTTATCGGCGCCTTTTGTGGGGCGCCTTGGGTTAGCAGTAGCTTACTACCTGCTCAGTATAGCACCTGTTTTATACATCGTCAAGGTTTTTGGGGGCAAAATTCTGGACTTCTTTTCCCATCGGAACATCGCCCACAGAAGCGGCCGGTTTGGCGCTCGCCCAAAGGTAAGGTGGGGTCCCTGGTCGCTATGTCACGGTTTACGCTTCACGGCCCCCGCCGCCCTTTTTGGGGTACAGTCCCTCTTTCACTTTTCGCAGCTGCTCTACCTCCGCCCCGGACAAGGGCACTCCGCCCCCCAACATCTGCGCGTACAGCAGGATACTTGCCGCGTGTTCCAGAGCTTCCATACGGTAAAAGGCGCCAAACAGATCTCTGTCCAGGGTCACGGCACCGTGGTTTGAGAGCAGGATGGCGTCCGCCTCCGCCAGCACCGATTCGATGGCGTTTGGCACCTGCTCGGTTGTCGGCGTCGCGTAGGGGGCCAGCCTCACCTCGCCCACCGCGAACAGCACCTCGGGCAAAACGACCTCTTCGAAGCCTTTTCGGCAGGCGGCAAAGGCCGTCGCTTTCTGGGGGTGTGCGTGGCAAACCGCATGCACGTCCTCCCGGCACGCATAGATTTTCAGATGCATCCTCGTCTCCGAGCTCGGTCGGCCCTGTCCTTCAAGAACCGTCCCCGCCCGGTCGACGACCAGCATGTCCCCGGGCTTCAAAAAACCTTTACTCACACCCCCGGGGGTGATCATGACCCTCTCTTCGTCCAGCCGCACGCTGAGGTTTCCATCGTTGCTCCCCCCAAAATTCTTGGCGTACATCCGCCTTCCCACTTCACAAAACTGCTCCCGCAGTGCCTCATATTGCATTTTTTTGCCTCCCGGGATATCCATTTTGACGCATGCTTACAATATAGCATACCATGCGGAAATTGAATAGGGATACTCCTTTTTGGGTGCGTGCGGCACATACCGCCTCTTTTCCCGTGGGCAGCGTCTCACTCGGGAGTGTCCCCATCGCGTCGTTTATCGGGTAAATTCCATGTGGCCTCCCCCCGCCGAAGGCGGGGGGAGGCCACAAAAACCTTCTGTATTTTTCATTGAAAACGTACTTGGGACACTCCCGTCTCGCTTGCCGCCATTGCTCAAAGTAAATAAGTCTGTTAAAATAAAAAAGGTTTTGTAAAAGGGGCATTTCACTGCGCCCACATTTTTGCCGTGGGAAGACGCTCCACCCTCACAAAGTAAAGTGGGGTCTACTATCCCGCCCCTTTGGGCGGGCTTGTCGATCCACGGCGCCGAGACCCTGCCGCCCAGCTACGGGCAGGGTGCCTTATTGTCCGGAGGTGTTGTATTCATGGTTTTGATTGGTCTGGATGTGGGAACCACCACGCTCAGCAGCGTCGCTTTTGACACGGACCAGGGCGTTCCCGTCACGTCCAAAACCCTGCCAAACGCCGCGTCTCTTCCCCCCGGCGCGCCCTGGCAGCGGCAGCAGGACCCCGAGGTGATCTTGCATCTTTGTGAAGAATTGCTGCAGGGCTACGGCAAACAATATCCTGTTGGGGGCGTCGGCCTGACCGGCCAGATGCACGGAGTCCTCTATCTGGACAGGCAGGGCACTGCTCTCAGCCCCCTCTACACCTGGGAGGATGAACGGGGCAACCTTTCACACAGGGAGGGGGTTAGCCACTGCGAATTCTTACAGAGGGAGACGGGTTACCCGATGGCAACGGGCTTTGGCCTCACCACGCATTTTTATAATCTCGAAAATGACCTTGTGCCAAAAAATGCGGTCACACTGTGCACCATCGGCGATTACCTGGCCATGCGCCTCACCCGGCAAAAAAGACCCCTGATGCACAAAAGCAACGCGGCCGGTATAGGCCTGTTTGATCTCAGTGCCGGCGCCTTTTCTGCCACGGCACTGCAAAAGGCGGGCATAGACCCCGCTTTCCTGCCCGGGATTTCGCCCTCCGAGCAGGTGGTGGGGCAGACGGCGGAGGGCTGGCCCGTCGCCATTGCCATAGGCGACAACCAGGCCAGCTTCCTCGGGTCGGTGGGGCAGGGGAGCAACCTGCTCGTAAATGTGGGCACAGGCAGCCAGGTCTCGCTGTGCAGTGCCCATCTGCCCCAGAACGCGAACTATGAGTGTCGCCCATACCTGGACGGGCAGTACCTTCTGCTGGGCTCAGTGCTCTGTGGTGGGGCGGCGTTCCAGCTCTTGAGGGATTTTTTCCTTGAGGTCACGCAAACGCTGGGCACCCCCAAAGAGGTTAATTTCTATGCGCTCATGGAACAGGAGGCGGAAAAAGCTGCACAGTGCGGAGACCCCCTGCTCGTAGACACCCGTTTCCGCGGCAGCCGCCAGCAACCCGGCATACGGGGGTCGATTCAAAACATCGGCCCGGGCAATTTCACCTTGGGCCAGCTGACCCTTGGCGTTTTGCAGGGCATGTGTGACGAGCTGTACGGCTATTACGACAAAATGCCCGGGGAACTGAAAGAAGAGCCGGTAGTCGTGGGCAGTGGCAACGCCGTTCGAAAGACAAAACTACTGCAACATCTGCTGGAAAGCACCTTTCAAAAGCAGCTTCGCATCCCGCGGTTTGAGGAAGAGGCCGCCTTTGGCGCTAGCCTCCTGGCCGCGAGGTTGCTTTTGCCCGGCTGCAGCTGGGCGCAGGTTCGCCGGTATGTGCGCTACCAATAGTGCCTCAGGGGCCCTGCTCTGCGTTTGCAGATCATGGTCATGAGGGCCCTGCCCTCATACACCCGCAAGGGGACGCGTCCCCTTGACCCCCTCTTGAAAGGGCATTTAGGAAGGCTGGCGCCGCACGATGCGGTAATAGGTTTTGGCCGTCTGGCGAAACACCAGCAGGTACAGTATGGTGTAGGCTGCGATGGTCAGCAGGGTGGCCCCCACAAGCAGCGGCGTATTTAGCACCCCGAAGATGACCATGGCGCGGCTGATGGGGAAAAACGCGACCGTGATATGCAGCACCGCCACAAGCAGTGGGAGGAAAAACACGACCAAGATTTGTCGGTTGATTGTATGTTTTACCTCCTCTTCCCCCATGCCTACCTTTTGTAGTATTTCAAACCGGGAGACGTCGTCATAGCCTTCGGACATCTGCTTATAGTAGATGATCATCGCCGCCGCCAGCATAAAGAGAACCCCGAAATAGATACCGAGGAAGAGAAAACCCCCGTTGGTGGCGTACCAGTCTTCCCGTCCGTCTTCCCGCACGCGGAACTGAAAGGTCTCCTGCGTGTGCAGTCCGTTTACATAGCTGTGATAAGCTTCGTCAAACCCTGCCTTAGCCTCTGGCGTTCCCTCGAGATCGAAGGCCAATACCCGCTGCGGGTCGATTTGCAGCCCCCCACTGTGCAGCACGGCATCTACGGCCGCACTATCCGGCAAAATCAGGGTCACGGATTTTCCGATATCCCGCCCGCCGGCCTCTTCCCGGCCAAGGGTTTCCAGCACTTCTACATCATAGGGAATCCCGTTCACCGTCACGGTGTTGCCTTCATAGCGGCTGCCCGTCATGAACAGCAGTGCCTGCCCCGGGGCCAAAGAGACAGTTGTCCCCTCGTTTTTGTTGTATTCCTCCAAGGTGAGCAGAGCCACCAGGCCCCCCCCGATCAGGTTTCCCTCTTCCTCGGCGGCAACCAGTGAATTGCCCTGCATTTTTGCCCAGAAGGCACGCCGGTGATAATCTTGCAGGTGGGTAAGGGAGACGCCGTTCTCCGCCGCGATGGTCTGCGCGCCAAAGAGCAAAACGTCCGCGTCTTCGGGCGCTTCGAACCGAAGGTCATAGGCGTAGGGGTATTGCACCTCCAGCGAGTCCTCCGCCCCCACATTCAGGGAGACCGTGCTGGACACGGTCACCAGTACCATGCAGGAGAGGATGCAGATCGTGGCAAGCCCGGCGGCGTTTTGTTTCATCCGGTAGATCATACCCGACACCGAGATAAAGTGGTCGGGCTGATAGTAGAAACGCTTATTGCGGCGCAACAGCTTCAGCAGGGCGATGCTGCCCGAAGTGAACAGGCAATAGGTGCCGATGATGACAAGCAGTACCGCCAGCAAAAACAGCATAAGCACTTCCAGTGGGGAACGAAAGTAAAGCGCTACAAAATATCCCGCACCCAGGCATACAATGCCTACAAGCGTCAGCAGCCAGGAGGCCTTGGGTTCCCTTTCTCCCTGGCGCGCCCCGGCCATCAGGTCGATGGGGTTGGCCAGGTGTACCTGCCGCAGGTTCGAAAACAAAGCCAGCAGGAACACCGCGCAGAAAAACAGCACCGTGATGCCGATGGCAAGGAAGCTCAGGGGCATTTCCAGCATCACCGTGAAACGCACCATGCGCAGAAGGGCCCAAAACAAAAGCTTGCTGAGGAGAAGCCCCAGGCCAAGCCCCAAAACAAGGGCGATGAGGCTGATGAAAAAGGTCTCGAAAAACATCAATACGGCGATGTTCTTTTTTTCCATGCCCAGGATAGAGTAAAGCCCCAGCTCTTTCTTTCGGCGCTTCATCAAAAAACTGTTTGTATAGAAAATCAAAATGCTGCAGAAAATGGCCAGCAAGATCGTACCGATGGCGGTAAAACTCTTCACGACGCTCTCGCCGCGCATGCCGTCCAGCACCCCGTTCATGTTGATGGCCAGCAGGGTGTAGAAGGTGAAGATGGAAACGATACACGCGAGCAGATAGGGCAGGTAGGTGCTTTTGTTGCGCCATAGGTTGCCAAGCGCAAGCTTTGGATAGAAGGTGAGGGGCCGCATCTTACACCGCCTGCCTTTCCTCGGACGTCGCGGCGCTCACGGTGAGCGCATGGCCAATTTTTTGGTAGAGTTCCTCGTCCGAGACACCGCCGCGGTATATTTGGTGGAACACCTCTCCGTCGCGGATAAAAAGCACCCGCCCTGCCTTGCTGGCCGCCTTGGCGGAATGGGTCACCATCAGGATGGTTTGCCCCTCGCGGTTCACTTCGGCCAAAAGGCGTAAAAGCGCCCCCGAAGCTTTGGAGTCAAGCGCGCCGGTGGGCTCGTCCGCCAGGACAATATCCGGCCCTGTAATCAGGGCCCTGGCCGCCGCCACACGCTGTTTTTGCCCACCGGAGATCTCATAGGGGAATTTTTTCAGGATGTCGGTGATGGCCAGTTTTTGGGCCAAGGGTTCCAGCCGGGGCTGCATTTCGTCATACCGGCGGCCAGACAACACAAGGGGCAGGTAAATATTGTCCTCCACATTGAAGGTGTCCAGAAGGTTAAAATCCTGGAAGATAAAACCCAGGTGTTCACGGCGAAAAGCGGCAAGCTGCCGCTCCTTCACGCTCGAGAGCGACTTGCCCCGCAACACCACCTGGCCCGCCGTGGGTTTATCCAGCGAGGCAAGCAGGTTGAGAAGGGTGGTTTTTCCGCTGCCGCTCTCTCCCATGATGGCCACAAATTCCCCCTCGCGCACCGAGAAGGAGACATCGCTCAGCGCCTGGACCTTGTTGCCTCCAAAACGTGTTGTATACACTTTCTTGAGATGTTTTACCTCGAGCAGTTCCATCTTTTCCCTCCGATTGCAGTTTGTGAAGCGCGGGGGGTCTGCTTTTTAAAATTGACTCCCGCGCTGCGCCGCCGTGCCCGGTAGGCGGTTGGCATCTTCGTTTCGGGCAGCGGTTAAGCTGTCCTTATCTTACCGTGCCAAAACGCCCGCTGCCATCGATTTTTCTTACAAAGGGGCTTTACACCCTTACATTTTTGTCATTTACTCTATCTCCAGCTCCTGCTGCGAAAGGGACAAAAACACCTGTGTCCCCTCGCCCTGGCGGGAGGAGAGGGAGATGCCAAACCCAAGGTTTTCCAGCACCTGCCGGCACAGATATAGGCCGATTCCCGTGGAGCTGCGCTCGTCACGCCCGGCCTTTCCTGTGAAGCCCCGCTCGAACACGCGCGGCAGGTCTTCCTGCGGGATGCCGGTGCCCGTATCCTCCACGACGAGGCAGCCCGGCTCTTTTTCATACACCCGTACTTTGCCGCGGGAGGTATATTTCACGGCATTGGTAAAAAGCTGCTCCAGCACAAGGCAAAACCATTTTTCGTCGGTGATAATCTCTGCCGAAAGGGGTTCTATCTCCAGGGCCAGTTTTTTGTAAATGAAAAGCGGGGCACATTTTTTTGCGGCCTTTTTCACCAGAGATTCCAAAGAATGCCGCCGCAGTACAAGGTCGTTTTGCATGGAGGACAAGCGCTGGTATTCCAGGGCCATCTCCACATATTGCCCCACGCGCAGCAGCTCCTGCTCCAAATCCTTTTTTATTTGTGCGGGAAGGGTTTCCCCTTCGCTTTGCAAAAGCAGATTCATTGCGGCCAGCGGGGTTTTGATCTGGTGGGTCCAAAGGGTGTAATATTCCTGTGCGTCCCGGCGCACCTGCTCGTTTTCCGCTTCCTTTTTTGCGCGTTCTTCTTCCAGCGCCTGCACGACCGCGGTATACTCTTGCTCCAAAAGGGTATCCGCCTCGGGCAGCGAGGCCGTGGGGAAGCGCCCCACGATCCTTTCAAGCTGCAGGTATTTTGCCGTAAATCGGGTGAAATCCCACAGAGAAAAGCCGAAGCCGGCCACGAGCCCCAGCAGCGCGGCATACCCGGCCACCCCCCAGCCGTAACCGTACAACCCGTACACGATAAAAAAGCAGCCATAGAGGACCGCCACATACAGAAATAGGGCCCGCCGGGCATACAGCCAGCGAAGGAATATCTTTTGCCTGTCTTTCATGCCTACTCTCCCGAGGGGATCAGATATCCCTCTCCCTTTTTTGTGGCCACATAATCCTGCAGGCCGGCGGCCTCCAGCTTTTTGCGCAGCCGGTTTATGTTGACGGTCAAAGTGTTGTCATCGATAAAACTCTCGTCGTCCCACAGCGCCCGGATGATGGCGTCCCGGGAAACCACCCGGCCACGGTTTTCCATCAGTTTTTGCATGATGCGGAATTCGTTGCGGGTCAGTTCAATTTTGGCGCCCTCATAGCGCAGGGCCATCTCGCCCAAATCCAGCACGGCACCGCGGAAGGAGAGCGTATCCCCCGCCTCGGCAAAGTCATAGCTGCGGCGCAGTAGGGCCTGTACTTTGGCCACCAGCACGGGCATATCGAAGGGTTTTGTGAGGAAATCGTCCGCCCCCTGGTGCAGGGCCGTCACGAGGTTCATGTTGTCCTGTGCCGAGGAGAGGAAGAGAATGGGCACCTTGGATTCACGCCGTATCTCGGCACACCAATGGAACCCGCTGCGGTGCGGCAGGGACAAATCCAGCAAAACCAGCTGGGGGCTCACGCGGTGAAAGCAGTCCATGACGGCGGAAAAATCTTCGACCTGGCTCACCTCAAAACCCCAGCTTTCCAGCTCTTTTGCCACGAGACGTGCAATGGTGGCGTCGTCCTCTACCAGCAGGATCTTATGCACAAAAACGTCCTCCTTCAATCATAGCCATTTCTTTTTTCTACTATAGCAGATAACGAGGGAACCCGCACGACTGTTTCATATCGATAAAAGAACCCGGCACGTTCCAGAGGAGAGCGCGCTGTTTTCCCGCGCGATTACCATGTTTCAAATGGCCGGAAACAACCGTTGTAGAAAGGACAAGCGGCCGCACCCCGACCAGGCGATAAACCTCATAGGTGGTAAAAAAACCCCGCCATTTCGCAAAGGACGCGAGCGTGGCGGGTTTTTCCCTGTTTTTTGGGGGGAGGGGGCAGTTCTTTTCCGTTTTGGAAAAGATACCGATACTACACGAGCGCCCGCAGGGCCTGCGCGCCCAGGCGAACCTCTTGCTCCGTGTTGAAATGGCTGAAAGAAAACCGCACCGCGCCGCGCTTTTCGGTGCCAAAACGCCTGTGGAGCAGCGGCGCGCAGTGAATTCCGCTGCGCACGGCAATCTCATATTCGTCGCTCAGCACGGCGGCCAGTTCCCCCGAGGAGTACCCTTCCAGGTTTAGGGAGACGATGGGCGCACGCCCCTGCATCTCATAGTCCCCATATAGTTCAATGCCCGGAATCTCCGCAACCAGGCCGTAGAACAGTTTTTCCAGGCGCCTGGCCTCTTTCAGTGGCGCCTGCCCTTTTTCGCGGAGGTACCTCACCCCTGCCAGCAGCCCCGCAATACCGTGCCCGTTCAGTGTGCCGGCCTCAAGGCGGTCGGGCAGAAAATCCGGGTGCTCCAGCTCGAAAGAGCGGCTTCCGCTGCCCCCCTGCATCAGCGGGCGCGGGTCATACCGTTCGCCAAGGCACAGGCCTCCCGTACCCTGGGGGCCATAGAGCGACTTGTGCCCCGTGAAACAGAGGGCGTCGATGCAAAGCGCTTCCATATCGATGGGATACAACCCCGCCGTCTGGGCGGCGTCCACAATAAAGAGCAGCCCGTTCTCCCTGCAAAAAGCGCCAATGTCCCCCACTGGCACGGGGTTCCCCGTGAGATTGGAGGCGTGCGCCAGCACAATGGCCACGGTCTTTGGCGTGACGGCTTTCTTTATGGCGCCGGTATGCACCCGGCCCTTTTCGTCCACCCGTGTGAAGGTATAGTCCCCCTTATGATGCACCGGCCGAAGCACGGAGTTGTGCTCGGCCTCGCTCGTCACGATGTGTCCATCCAGGCCCTGAATGGCAATGTTTAACGCCTCGGTGACATTTTTTGTGAATACCACCCGCTCTGCGTTCCGGCAGCCAAAAAACGCCGCGATTTCATCGCGTGCCTCCGCCAGCATATGCCCCGCGGCCATGGCCTCGGCATGGGCCGAACGCGAAGGGTTGCCGAACGTCTGTAGCGCCGTTTGCACCGCCTCAGATACGGCGGCAGGTTTTGGCAGGCTGGTGGCCGCGTTGTCGAAATAGGGCATGATACCGCGCTCCTTTTTTGCATAGATAAAATCTATAAATTTGCTCGCTGCATAGAAAATTTCAATAAAATTGCCTTTCCCCACTTCCTGTGTTATCTTAATCTTATCACTTTTTTTGAGTCTGTCCAGTGGGAGGTGCCACTGGCGAAAACGAGGTACCTGAATGAAGATGCTGAACATGGTGGGAAAAACCTGCCCCGTGCCCGTGATCGAGGCAAAAAAAGCCCTGCGGGAGGCCCAGCCCAACAGTGAGGTGCAAGTGCTCATAGACAATGACGTCGCGCGGCAGAATTTGCAGCGTATGGCGTCCAAGCTGGGCTGCGGCTTTGCCTATGAAAACCAGGCGGACGGCAATCTCCGAGTCACGCTGACCACACCCGAAAGCGCCCGTACACAGGGGTCTGCGGAGGGGCTGGTGGTGGCCATAGGGAAAAACACCATGGGCCAGGGCGAGGACGAGCTGGGAAGGGCGCTGATGAAAAATTTCATCTATTCTCTCGCCGAGCTTGACAGCCCTCCCGAAACCATTCTCTTTTTCAACGGAGGTATCCTCTTGACCATCGAGGGGTCCGCCGCTCTCGAGGACCTGCGCGCTTTGGAAGAAAAGGGTTCGGTCATCAGTTCCTGTGGCGCCTGTCTCGATTTTTACAAAAAGAAGGAGCAATTGGCCGTGGGCAGCATCACCAACATGTATGCGATCTGCAGTGCCATGGCCGGCGCAGACCGGCTCATCAGCCTATGATGCAAAAGGCAGATCAGGAAATTGTCCTCACCTTCTCCGGGACGCACGACGCCATCACCAGCGATAAAATCCTTCAGCAGGGTGGCCTTAAGGTGCGCACCATGCCCCTGCCCGACCAAATCGGCGCCGGTTGCGGCATCTGTGTTCGGGTGGATGAACCCGACCGGGAAACGGCCTTGTCGCTCTTGAGAGAGGCCGGCATTCAGCCCGAGGGCGTATACTATGCAAAACGCGGCCCGCAGGGAATGCAGTACACCCCTGTTCCCATAGAAGGGTAAAAGACATGCCCGGAGGATATTTATGAACATTGGGATAGACATCGGCTCCACCGCGGCCAAAGCCGTGGTGGTAGACAAAGGCGGCCGGGAGATTCTCCACACCTTTTTGATGCCCACCGGTTGGAGTGGCACGAAAGCCGCCGAGGAAATCAAAGAAAACCTGCAAAATGCAGGTTTTTTCGTGGAAGGCGCCCACGTGGTGGCCACGGGTTATGGCCGGGTATCCATCCCCTATGCGGACAAGGCCGTGACGGAGATCACCTGCCATGGCCAGGGGGTTTTCCATCTGTTTCAGCGCGACTGCACCGTCATCGACATCGGTGGGCAGGACACCAAAGTCATCACCCTGCAAGAGGGGGCCGTGCAGGACTTTTTGATGAACGACAAATGTTCGGCGGGAACCGGGCGTTTTTTGGAGATTATGGCCACCACCCTGGGCATAGACCTTGCCGAACTGTTTGCCCTTGCCGAAAACGGCACCGACATCACAATCAGCTCCATGTGTACGGTTTTTGCCGAAAGCGAGGTCATCAGCTTAATCGGCAAAGGGTGCCGCAAGGAGGATATCGCCGCGGCCATCTGTGAATCCATTGTGACCAAAGTGGTCTCGATGTGTAATAAACAGGGGGCGGGCAAGGTATACTATCTCTCGGGAGGCCTGTGTGAGAGCGCCTATTTGCGCAGGCGTCTTTGCGAAAAACTGGGCGCCGAGGTGTTTTCCGAACCCATGGCCCGGTATGCGGGCGCCCTGGGCGCGGCCATTCTGGCAAGCAGAATCAAAGACTGATACGCCCCCGGATGTGCAAAAGCGCATCCGGTTTTCTCATTTTCCCCATGCGTCGGCGGCTTTTTTGAGTTCTCCGTAACCTTTTTTTAAATGGTACATCACAAACATTTGGATGGGTTATCATGCGATGAGGCAAGGCACCTTGAAGCGTCCCATAGGGGTGTGCCGCGGGGTGGGGAACCTGACGGTACCGCCACGCAGGGGCAGCAAAATCCTCATATACAGTGTAAATCTCCTCAATTTGGCCTTATCATAGTGGCTTTATTTTTCGTTTTCTGGTATAATGGTAAAAAATATCGGAAAGGGGTTAATTTTGTGTTTGTCAGGCAGCTTGTAGACACCATTGATAAATCTCTGGTGCTGGAGTTGTATAAACGAAGTGGCAAGACCAATCCGGATCATCTGGGTTCCTACGATCTCAATACGCAAGAATCTCTGGATATACTTTTATCTCAATATGGTGATGCCCAGGTAATGCACTCGGACCAATACAAAGCTTACGTCTTGGTTTATCTGGACGGTTAATGACTCCCCGCTTCGGCGGGGTTTTTTTATGGGCGCACTGTTTTCGTTGCTTGCAGTGTGGCTTGTTTTTTTATCCCGTGTGACGAACCATCCATAAATCCGTCATCAGTAGAGTCACTCTCTCTTTTTTTGGCTGCATAGGGCCCTTTCCTTATGGAAATAGAGTGGAGGTTGTGTTATAATAAAAGGGGTAAACATCGTTTCTTCTTCATTGCAAAAGCGCAAATGGAGTTGATCCTATGGATATGCTGGTGAACCTGAGCCTTTATCCAATAAATGCCCTCGCCACCACACATGAAGCGAATCAGTCAAGACGCCGTCGGGCCGTATATCATAATGAAGAAGAAGACTTAATGCTTATCCCTCAAATCGAAATCATGTCCTCTTCAACAGCCAGCCCGTTTCGCCAAGAGATTGACTACCGGTCTTCAAGAAAGCAGACACTCGACTACGAAACGTTTTATGGCAACGGTTCCAGAAAAATAATCCAGAGATTTCCACTTAGCTACAGGCAAGTCCTTTCATGGCGTTATTAACCCCGCATCGGCGGGGTTTTTTCATGCTGCCATTTTTTTGGGACACCATCTGCAGGTGGCCCGGAGCTTGGGGCGTGTGTGGTTATTGGGGAGATAGTTTTGTACCTGTCAATTGATAAGAGGGGGGCAAGGGGGCAATACCTCTGACAGGACTCTTTGGCAAAAGTCTGATGCCGACTGTGTGGAAACCCTGAGAACTGTAGCATTTCTGAGGTTTCGTGTATACAAATGTAGAAGCGCAAGTCAAGCCAACCAGAGCCATTCAAACAAAAAATGTCATGAGGCTACCATGTGAGCTCACCATACTGTTTTTGGCGCGCTCTGTTGGCAAAGTACACGCAGGCACGATCTACATAGGGAGGAAAGAGATGATGAAAAAGTCAATGGTACTTGTGGTGACAGTGATGCTGATAGCAGCCATGTTGTCAGGTTGTAACGGCCCCACCCCGGCAATTTCTGCAGGGGATTATTGTGCGCGTCTGTCCACTATGAAGGATGCGCTTGACGCGAAAGAACTTGCCGATATATCGACAATGTTGATCGGGATCCCCAAAAACGACTTTGATGATCTGGATGGATGGAGGGCCGAGAAGGATGTGAACAATCAGGATATTTTCGTCTGTAGCACGACGTTAAATGGACAGGCCGTGGATATTGAATTGGGGTTTGACGGGAACAAAGTGGAGAGTGTGACCTACTACTTTTTAAATGCCACCGCCGATCACCTGATGGACTATACCATATATGACAACGGGGTAGGGGAAAACAGGAGAATAAGCGTTGGCAGTGATGTAAACTCGATGGAAGAAGTAAAAGACGACGGCACGGTGGCGGAACGGTTCGCCAAGAGCATCGCGGCCAAGGAAGACTGTTCGGTGAACGTAGACTGGGACTATACGAACAGTAAGGGGACGGCAGCCAGGATCTATTACAGTTTCGTCTATGCTGCATCAGAAGGCGACATGTTCTTTTCGCTGACAAAATTTTCCCTCTACTGATGTGCGGCGATTGCCTCACTTCCATTCCCCGTAATGGATTCTCAAAGGGATAAAGTGGACCCTCTGATTCGGGGCAAAACGCCAGAGAATCAGAGGGTCATAAAGGGTGTAGAGACATACAGCGCAGAAACATGCCCTGGGCACGTCCATAGGAGGGTAAGCGTATTGCCGAAGAAAAGTTCCAATGTTTACCCGCCCCCCGACCGGAGTATCGAAAGGGTCCCGCGTAAAACCCCCACGCAAACCTTGGTCTTGCCCCCGAGCGTTGTACCAGGC
>JAJDHT010000030.1 GCA_030266325.1 Ruminococcaceae bacterium OttesenSCG-928-I18 | reverse complement strand
CAGGCCTTGCGGTACCATGCGTTCTCCACAGCGAAATTTGAATCTTCACTCAAGGTTCAGCGATAATACATGTCTATTTTTCAAAAACGATAACTTCAGAAAGACCAAAGGGGATTTTGATGATTTTTTCGATTGGTTCAAGAATGTGTGAGGCATAATTTATCATCTTTGAACTACCTTCATTGAGTGTACTCGAAAATGTATTGCCCTCTGAGATAGTCCCTTTTCCCTTGACCCGGTAGGGAATCACACCCAACATGTTAAAGTACCGTTGATGTATAATATTTAAATCAGTTTCTTTGCCCAATTTCTCTAATTGACCCTTGTCGTAGCGTCGATAGTGTCCCGCGTTTTTGTCCATTTCATTGTATAGTTTACTTAACGCAGGCACTAAAATGATAATTTTTCCATTATCACAAATTGCGTCCCGCATATTTTGGAGTGCTTTTTGGTGATTCTCAATATGTTCAAGAACATTGATACAAATCACCGTGTCCAGTTCATAGGTTTTCAATTCGCAGATATCGTCGTTTTCAATATCAAGCTTTAGTGTTTCAACTGGAAAATCAGAAAACCTCTCACTCACCAATCCAAGTTGCGAGTCAAATATGTCTGCACATATGGCTAAATCAACATCATGTATATAAAATTGTGTCATGTTCCCAATTCCAACACCAATATCTAACACGCGTTTTCCAATATACTGACAATATGTATGATACATCCATTTGGAGTACCGGTCGATTTTGTTCCACTGCTTTAAATTTTCTTCAAGTTTGGGTTGGCCCATACACATGCCCTCGTCATTTCTTAGATATATTATGAATATAAATTTGATACTCCTTCATTCCCGACTCTTTGGGCACCCCATCGTTTGCCGTGGGGGCCACTTCATTTAAAAATCAAACAGCCACGCCGCCAACTTTACCAATAGCAAAGGCAAAATCATAAATAAAAAGCCCATTTTCGTATCGGTATCTCTTCTTTTCCTTCACCATTATAGGTCAAAAAGCACCCAGAGTAAAGCGTTTTCTTCCTTTTTGGGGTTCGGTATGTTATAATAATAATGCTGTTCTTCTTTCGGGGGGAAGAGGAACCCAAAGGAGCTTTTATGACACGAAATCCCAAAAAGATCTGCTCCCGCATCGGCCTTGCCATGTTGGTAATGATGCTCGTTTGGCTGTGTGGGGCGATGGTATTGTCGATACTATGTGGGTTGTTTTTGCCCGGTTTTGTAGAAAGTGACTGGGGCATATGGCTTTTAAACGACCTTCCGCTTTACGGGCTTGCGCTGCCGGTGTTTCTTCTCGTCATGTACTTTATACCCGATGGGTCCGAACCACAACGAGAAACCAAAAAAATGACGGTGGGCCAGTTCCTGCTGGTTTTCCTTGTCGGGCTTGGTTCCATGTATTTGTTCAGTTTTCTCACTACCTTTCTGGTAAGTCTGTTGGAACTGGTCAGCGGGATTCAGTATGTCGACGGGCTGCAAGAGCTTGGCAACACAGGGGGCATGCTGCAGATTCTCCTGTTGGGTGCTGCCCTGCCGGCGCTGGGCGAGGAATATATCTTCCGCTATATGCTGCGGCGTAAGATGAAAGGCTGTGGGGATGCCTTTTATGTTGTTTTCAGCGCATTGTGTTTTTCCCTGTTTCATGGGAATCCCTCCCAGTTGCTGTACACTTTTACCATCGGCGTGCTGCTTGCCGCCGTCTATGTGAGAACAGGCAGCATCTGGTATGCGGTCGCCCTGCATTTTCTGTTCAATGTCTTCGGTATGGCAATCATTCCGGGGCTGATTACCCTGGGGGATGTGGCGGCAGTGGTTGTGGTCTTGGTCCTTCTGGGGCTGATTGTAGTGACCATCGTAGTGGTCGCCCTGTATGCAAAAAGGGTAGTTGCCCAGTTCTATCCACCCAGTGAGCCGGGCTGGCCCTATAAACCCCCAAGGCAAAACCCCTGGCAACAACCGCCCCAAACCTTTGACCGGTATGCCCAGCAACCCGGCGGTTACGGAGCGCCCGCGCAAGGATATGGCTATGGTTATGCCGCGCAGGCGCCCCTTGGGCAGCCGTACCAAAACCCACCCTACGCCGGGCCTGCCGCCGGTCAGGCGCCCGTGCCGCCCTACGGCGGTGCAGGCAATGGCCAGAACCCCTATGAAGCGCGCTGGCCTGATTGGCAAAGACAGGCGTACGGCAACCGCTCGCAGCCCCACCCTGGATATGGCGGCTACCCTTCACAAGGCGCCTATCCGCAGCCAAGGCCCCAGCCGTGGCAGAATGCCCCTGCCCAAAGGCCGCCCCTAAGCGGTGGCGCCTACGGGTACCCCTATCAGACGCAGGCGCCTCAGGCGGGACAGGGTGTTCCTCCGACAGCGTATCCTCAGGCACCGCCGGCCGCCTACGGCCAGTATGGGCAAGCGCCCTATCCGCCGATGGCCCCGGCCAAACGCCCGAGCTTCCTCGGTGTCGGCCTTGGAAATGTGGGTATGATCCTCTATCTCTGCCTGTCGGGCATCATGACCTTAATCACCTTATTTGCTTAAATTACGAAAGGGAAAATGTTCTAAATGTTATATAGTGAATTAAATGTACCCGGCGAGATTCGCCGCGCCGTCGAACGTATGGGATTTGAAGAACTGACCGAAATCCAGGAAAAAGCCATCGGCCCCATGATGGAGGGCAAGGATGTGATTGCCAAAGCCCCCACGGGTACGGGAAAAACCTGTGCTTTTGGCATTCCGCTTTTGGTCGACCTCAACCGCAAGAGCGACAAAACCCAGGCGCTGATCCTGGCGCCCACGCGTGAGCTTGCCAGGCAGATCACCGAAGACCTCTGCGATCTTGCCCATTTCCTGCCCGAGGTGCGCATCGCCTGCGTCTACGGCGGCCAGGCCATCACCAAACAGTTCGACCAGCTAAAAAAAGGCCCCCAGATCATCGTGGCAACCCCCGGCCGGTTGCTGGACCATATGAAACGGCGCACCGTGCACCTGAACAGTGTGACCCGTGTCATTCTGGACGAGGCCGACGAAATGCTGGACATGGGTTTTTACAAGGATGTCCGCAAAATCCTGGACTCCCTGAAAAACAAAAAGCAGCTCGGGATGTTTTCCGCCACCATCAGCCGCGAGGTCATGGACATCGGCTGGCTTTACCAGCGCGATGCCGTCGAGATCACCGTGCAGCCCATCGAGGCCTCCATGCCGAAGATCACCCAGTACTCGCTGTTCACCACGGGCCGCAACAAGCTGCCCGACCTCGCCGCCCTGATCGTGGAGGGAGGGTTCGAGCGTGTCATGGTTTTCTGTAATACCAAATATACCACGGGTATGCTGTCCAACCAGTTGGCCCGCCTGCATTTTGACGTGGACTGCCTGCATGGGGATCTCTCCCAGGCCGAGAGAAACCAGATCATGGGCCGGTTCAAGGAGGGAAAGCTCCGGGTACTGGTCTCCACCGATGTGGCCGCCCGCGGTATCGATGTGGATGACGTGGACGCCGTGATCAACTACGACCTGCCTCCCTCGAACGAATATTATACCCACCGCATCGGCCGTACAGGCAGGGCGAAAAAAGAGGGCGTGGCTTATATCCTCTATATGCCGGACGAAAAAAAGCGCCTCAAAGAGATGATCCGCCTTACCCGCAACACCGTAATGCCCATCCATTTTAATGAAAACGGTACGTTGGAGGAAGGGGAATAATACAAAAGGATCGATTTTTGCAACCGCAGGCCAGCGGTTGTTTTTTTCTGCGCTTTTCCGATACCACCAATATGCACAACCCACCCGTGTAATTGTTATAGGCAATGACAATAGACAAGCGAAGGATAACGGATTATACTGAAATTGTTCATAACAATTTCAGTATAATCCGTTATCTGTTGTAGAAGAGAGAAAAGGAGAAAGCAATGTTTTCACTTAAAGGGAAGAACGGGGTCATCGCCGGTTGTGCGCAAGGGATCGGCCTCGGTGTCGCCAAGCACTTTGTCAAAGAGGGCGTCAATCTGGTCATGGGCGACATCAGCGAGCAGGGGAAAAGGGAAGCGGACGCCCTGGGTGTGCCTTTCGTCAAAACCGACGTCAGTAAAGAGAGCGATGTGGAAAACCTGATCAAAACGGCACATGATAAGTATGGGAAGCTGGATATTGTGGTGAACAACGCCGGTGTGATGTTGCCCGAAGAATATATCGCCACGATGAACACCGAAAAATATCACAAGACCTTCGCCATCAACCTTGACGGCTGCATGTACGGCATGAAATACGGCGCGCAGTACATGAAGGATGGCGGCAGCATCATCAACACGGCCTCGGTGGGCGGCGTGTTCAACTTCTTCGCGGGTTACGGCCCTTACTGCGCCTCCAAGGCGGCCATTATCAGCCTGACAAAGACGGCCGCCATCGAGCTGGCCGCGCGCAACATCCGGGTGAACTGCGTACTGCCCGGCACCATCGACACCCCGATGGCCCACGAGGAGGGGTGCGAGGACGAATTGGCCCTGAATGCGCTGATCCATCCGATGGGCCGGATGGGAGAGGTGGAGGAGATCGTGCCGCTGTACCATTTCCTCGCCGCCGGCGAGTGCAGCTTCATGACCGGCTCGGCCATCGCCTGTGACGGCGGCTATCTCTCGGGCCCCAACAACGACATGATCGGGCAGATCATGCCCTGCCTTCTGAAGGGACAGTAGACCCTGGGGGAAACTTCTTGAAAAAAGTTTCCCCCAAACCCCTTTCAAAAACGTTTACTTTTTAAGGACGCAGAAAAAAGCGGAAGACCACAAAAAAGTGGCCCTCCGCTTTTTTCTTAAAAGTTTTTTGGAGGTGTGGAACCTTTCTTTCCAAGAAAGGTTCCACGGTCTTATCATTTGGCATCGCCGTTAAAGCGATCTTTCATATCTTTGAAGAAATTTTTGCGCCCCACGTAGTTGTCGTCCTTCATGCTGTTTTCGAACTTTTTGAGGGCGTCCTTCTGTGCCTTGGTCAGCTTTTTGGGGATCTCGATGTTGACCTTGACATACTGGTCGCCGCGGCCGCGGCCGTTCACATAGGGGATACCCTTGTTTTTCAGCCGGAAGGTCTTGCCGCTCTGGGTCCCTTCGGGTACGGTGTACTCCACCTTGCCGTCAATCGTGGGCACGGTGACTTTAGAGCCCAGCACAGCCTGGCTGAAGGTGATGGGGATGTTGACATAGACATCGTAGCGGTCGCGCTCGAACATGGCGTCGGGGCGCACCGTGATGATCACGATGAGGTCGCCCGGGGGGCCGCCGTTTGTGCCGGCGTCACCCATGCCGCGCTGCACGACGTTCTGGTCGTCGTCCACACCGGCGGGAATTTTGAGCTCAATCTTTTTAGGCACACCCATGCGGCCTGAACCATGGCACTTTTTACAGGGTGACTGGATGATTTTGCCCTTGCCACCACAGCGGGTGCAGGGGCGGCTCTCCTGCATGGTGCCGAAAGCCGTGCGCTTGCTGGCCACCACAAAACCCGAGCCGCCGCACTCCGAGCAGGTTTCGGGTGTCGTGCCCTTTTCCGCGCCCGAGCCGCCACACTCGCTGCAGGTGTCCTGCCGGGTGATGTTGATCGTTTTGGTCACCCCGTGCACGGCCTCCATGAAGCTGAGTACCAGGCTGACGCGGATGTCTGCGCCGCGTTTCGGGGCGTTGGGATTGCTCTGCTGGCGGCCAAACCCGCCGCCACCGAAGCCACCGCCGAAGAAGGTCTCAAAGATGTCGCCGAAATCGACCGTGGCACCGCCGGTGCCGCCGCCGAAGCCGCCAAACCCACCGCCGAAACCGCCCGCGCCCGCGCCGCCCGCGCCGTAGCTCGGGTCCACGCCGGCATGGCCGAATTGGTCGTATCTTTGTTTCTTTTCCTTGTCGCTGAGGACTTCATAGGCCTCGTTGACCTCCTTAAACTTCGCCTCGGCGTCTTTGTCGCCGGGGTTTAAGTCTGGGTGGTATTTTTTGGCCTTTTTATGGTAGGCCTTTTTTATGTCGGCGTCGCTGGCGTCTTTTGCCACGCCCAGGACCTCATAAAAGTCCCGTTTATCGGCCAATCGCCCTCACCTCTCTTTTGGAGCCCTAGCTCCGGAATATCGCCTGGTTAGCGCTTCGCGCGGCGAACTGTGCCGTCCGCCGCGCCATACGCATTTTTGTCTTTAATATAATACCACACGGGGGCTCCCCTGTACACGCAGCGCTTCGGGTATACCACCCGTATGTCTGCACCGCGTGCGTCGGGGCGTCATGTGTTTATTCTTCGTCGTCCACTTCGGTGAAGTCGGCGTCGATGACGTCCTCTTCGGGGGCGCTCTCGGCGGCGTTCACGTCCTCGGCCGCCTGGGCGTCGGCCCCGCCGGCGTCCTGGTACACCTTGCTGCTCACCTCATACAAGGCCTTTTGCAGCTCTTCCTGTTTCGCCTTGATCGCGTCGAGGTCTTCGCCCTCCAGCGCGCTCTTGAGCGCATCTTTCTTTTCGTTCAGGCTCGTGCGGTCGCTCTCGTCAATCTTGTCGCCAAGGTCGGCGATGGTCTTTTCGGTCTGGTAGACCATCTGGTCGGCCGCGTTGCGGGTCTCAATTTTCTCTTTTTGCTTGCGGTCCTCTTCGGCGTACTGCTCGGCCTCTTTCACGGCTTTCTCCACGTCGTCTTTACTCATGTTGGTGGAGGCCGTAATCGTGATGCTCTGCTCCTTGCCGGTGCCGAGGTCCTTGGCCGAGACGGCTACGATGCCGTTGGCGTCAATGTCGAAGGTGACTTCGATCTGGGGCACGCCACGCGGGGCGGCGGGGATGCCGTCGAGGTGGAAAGTGCCGAGCTTCTTGTTGTCCTTGGCCATCTCACGCTCGCCCTGCAGCACGTTCACTTCCACGCTGGGCTGGTTGTCGGCCGCCGTCGAGAAGATCTGGCTCTTCTTGGTGGGGATGGTGGTGTTACGTTCGATGATCTTGGTGCACACGCCGCCCATGGTCTCGATGCCGAGGGAGAGGGGCGTCACGTCCAGCAGCAGCAGGCCTTTCACGTCGCCGCCCAGCACGCCGCCCTGGATGGCCGCGCCCAGCGCCACGCACTCGTCGGGGTTGATGTCCTTCGAGGGCTCGATCTTCATGTAGTCCTTGACGGCGTCCTGCACGGCGGGGGTACGGGTGGAGCCGCCCACCAGCAGCACGCGCTGCAAATCGGAGGGCTGCAGGCCGGCGTCCTTGAGGGCGCGCTTCACCGGGCCCATCGTCTTGTCGACGAGGTCGGCCGTCAGTTCGTTAAATTTCGCGCGCGAAAGGTTCGTGTCAAGGTGTTTCGGGCCCGAGGCGTCCGCCGTGATAAAGGGCAGGTTGATCTGGGTACTGGTCACGCCCGAGAGCTCGATCTTGGCCTTTTCCGCGGCCTCTTTGAGGCGCTGTGCGGCCATCTTGTCCTCGCGCAGGTCGATGCCGTTCTCTTTCTTGAACTCCTCGGCCAGCCAGTCGATGACGCGGTTGTCGAAGTCGTCGCCGCCCAGTTTCGTGTCGCCGGCCGTCGAGAGCACTTCGGTCACGCCTTCGCCCATCTCGATGATCGAGACGTCAAAGGTGCCGCCGCCGAGGTCGTAGACCATGATCTTCTGGTCGGCCTGCTTGTCCATGCCGTAGGCAAGGGCCGCGGCCGTGGGCTCGTTGATGATGCGCTTTACGTTGAGCCCCGCGATGGCGCCGGCGTCTTTGGTGGCCTGGCGCTGGCTGTCGGAAAAATAGGCCGGCACGGTGATGACGGCGTCCGTCACCTTTTCCCCGAGGTAACTCTCGGCGTCGGCCTTCAATTTCGAGAGGATCATCGCCGAAATTTCCTGCGGGGTATATTTTTTGCCGTCGATCTCCACCTTTTCGCTGGTGCCCATCGCACGTTTGATAGACGAGATGGTGCGGTCGGGGTTCGTGATGGCCTGGCGTTTTGCCACCTGGCCCACAAGGCGTTCGCCGTCTTTCGCAAAGCCCACAACCGAGGGGGTGGTGCGGCTGCCTTCTGCGTTCGGGATGACGACGGCGTCGCCGCCCTCCATCACCGCGATGCAGCTGTTGGTAGTACCGAGGTCGATGCCTACGATTTTACTCATAATGTATATCTCCTTTTACAATAGGTGTTTATTTACGCTGTTTCTCAATAGAAAAAACGAGGATTGTCTGGTTTATGATTCAAAGGCAGCTATTTTAGGGGGCCACGGCCACCATGGCGTGGCGTATCACACGTTCGCCCAGCTTATATCCCTTTTGCATGACAACCGTAATCGTGCCGCTCTCCGCGCCGTCCGCGGGCTTTTGCATCACCGCGTTGTGCAGTTCGGGGTCGAAAGCTTTGCCCTCGGCCTCAATTTCGCTGATGCCGAGCTTCCCAAACACCTCTTCGCATTTCGCCAAGGTGAGCAGCACGCCTTTTTTGTACTCTTCGTCCGTGGTGGGCACGTTCGCCGCCGTGTTCAGGGTGTCCAGCACGGGCAGCAGTTCCTCGGCCGAAAAGCAAACCCCATTTTTAAAGGCGCTCTCGGTCTCGCGCGCGCTGCGTTTTCGGTGGTTTTCATATTCGGCCGCCGTGCGCATCAGCCGCTCGTTCAGCTCCGCCGTACGCGCCTCCGCCTCGGCCAACTTCGCTTCGGCGGCGGCAATACGCGCCTCCGCTTCGAGGATTTTATCCGGGGCGGACTCTTTGCGGGTCTCGGTCTCCACGTGTGGTTCGTTTTCCTTTTTGGCTCTTTTGGCCTTCTTTGGTTTCTCTTTTTTGCCCAAGGGCTCGCCTGTGGGTTCGTTCTGCCTGAGGTTCTCCGCTTCTGTCATGGTGTGGTTCTCCTTCTTATTAAGGCCCCGGGCAGGGTGAAAATCTCGGGGCCCGTCACTGCGATAGGGCCGGGCGCTAGCGGGGGGGCCGTGCGTCGCTGCCGGCCGCGCTGACAGCCTTTCCCATAAGCTCGCTGAAATATTCAATCGTGGGAATGACCTCCGAAAACCGCATGCGCGTGGGGCCCAGCGCCGCGATCACGCCTTTGAGGCCGCCGCCCGCATGGTAGTGCCGCGAGACAATGCACAGCCCGGGTATGGGCTGCTCCTGCAGTTCGTCCCCAAAGATAACGAGGGTTCCCTCGGTGTTCGGCTGCAACAGGGCCTCCATCTGCTCGCGGTCGGCCACCAGCTGCAAAAGGTGGCGCATGCCGTTTTCCAGTTCTGGCCACTGCAACAGGTACTGCTGGCCCTCGAAGTACACCGAGGGTTTTCCGGCTTCCGCCAGCAGGGTCAATGCGGCCGAGAGGATGGGCCAGCAGCGGGGGCCCGCCTCCGCCAGGCTGTCCACCATCGAACGGATCAGCTGGGAGCTGACGTCTGCCTCCGCCACGAAGCGCAGGTGGGCGTTCAGGGTGGCGGCCAGGCGTTGTGCGTCGTTTGCGTCCAGCTCAAAATCCACCTTGGCCACGCGGGTAAGCACACCGCCCGCCACCGTGACGGCCAACACAGCCGCCGAATACCGCCCCACCTGAATGACCTCATAATGAGCGATATAAAGGTCTTTCGCCAAGGGGGTGGTGGCCACCATGGCGTAGCCCAGCAGGTCTGCCAGCTGCACCGCCGCGCCCCTTGCCAATTTCTCGGGGTCGTAGTCCAGCGCGTTCACGATGCCGTCAATCTTTTGCTTTTGCTCCAAAGGCAGCGTGGCGGGCCGGTCCAGCAGGTGGTCTACATAATAGCGGTACCCTTTTGGTGTGGGCACCCGCCCGGCCGAAGTGTGCGGCTGCTCCAGCATGCCCAGTTTCGTCAGGGCGGCCATCTCGTTGCGCAGCGTGGCCGAGGATACCGATAGGTTGAAATAGTGAGAGAGCAGGTTCGAGCCGACAGGCTCGCCGCCATTTGCGTACAGGGAGACGATCGCCATCATAATTTTCTGCTTGCGGTCATCTATGGGCATTTGGCAGTGTCCCCTCCCTTTGTTTAGCACTCTACATCCAAGAGTGCTAATACCATTTTACACTATCTTACTAAATTGTCAAGGGGCAGAGGCGCTTTTTTTTCTCCTTTTACAAAACGTACACAAATACAATAAAAAAACCGGCACAAAACGCATAGATGTGCCGGTTTACGAGCTCTTTTTTACACGGTGGCGGCGGGGTGGCCCCCCGGGTTTTCCCGCGTTTTTTTCCTCGGCGCCCCGGCCTAGCCGCCGGTACCTGTAAGCCCTAGCGCAAGGGCGTGCCCGCGCATCCCCTCGATGCAAAGCTCGATGAGCTGCGAGAGGTCCATGCCCAGCATCTCGGCCCCGCGGCGGATCACCTCGCGGTCGATCTTGGCGGCAAAGGCCTTGTCTTTGTATTTCTTCTTCACGCTTTTGGCCGTAAGGTCGGAGATTCCGTTTGGTCTCATCTTGGCCGTGGCAGAGATAAGGCCGGTCAGCTCGTCCACGGCATACAGGCTTTTTTCCAGCTCACTTTTTGGCTCTGTGTCCGTCAGTTCGCCAAAGCCGTGGGCCAGAATCGCGCGGATGCTCTCTTCGTCCACGCCGGCCTCACGCAGGGGGGCCTCTGTGTGCCGCAGGTGCTCCTCGGGGTGTTGCTCATAGTCGTAGTCGTGCAGGTAACCCACGGCCTGCCAATAGCCTTCCTCCTTGCCAAAGTGTTTCGCCATCGCGCCCATCGCGGCGCTTACGGCCAGGGCGTGCTGCAACAGATGGGGTTCATTGGTGGTCTGGGAAAGCAGTTCCCGGCTGCGTTCTATCGTCAATTGTGCCATGATGCCTCCTTTTTGTCCGACGAGATCTTATTGTATGTTATACTAATATAAACAGAGCTTACTTTCAACCCGGAAGGCGGGATGTTGTGGACAGGCGTAGACTGGTGGAGGTGGCGGCGGGGCGGGAAAAGGCCGAGCTGGTTTTCAAAGGCGCTGAGGTATTGGATGTGTTCACGGGCAGAATCCTGCCCGGAGATGTGGCGGTGGAGGGCGGGTTTATCGCCGGTGTGGGCAGTTATTCGGGCCGCCGCGAGCGCGATTGCCGCGGCCTCGTGCTCTGCCCCGGCTTTATAGACGCCCACGTACATATCGAGAGCAGTATGGTGCTGCCGCGCGAGTTCGTGCGCAGCGTGCTGCCCAGCGGCACCACCACACTGATCGCCGACCCGCACGAAATCGTGAACGTATGCGGGGCGCAGGGCCTGCGGTTCATGCTCGAATCCAGCGAGGGACTGCCCTGCAACCTATACTATATGCTGCCCTCCAGTGTACCCACCTCCCCGTTCGAAACGGCGGGCGCCTGCTTTACCGCCGACGAGATGCGGCCGTTTTTGGGGCATGCCCGCGTGCTTGGCCTTGGGGAAGTGATGTGCTTCCCCGACGTGGTGGGGGGCAGGGGAGAGATCTTTGAAAAACTGGCGCTGCTGGAGGGCAGGCCGATCGACGGCCATGCGCCGGCGCTGAGCGGCCACGCCCTGCAGGCCTATGCGGCGGCAGGGGTGGAGAGTGAACACGAGGCCGTTGGTTTTGCGGAGGCCGCCGAAAAAGCCCGCGCCGGCATGGCTATTCTCGTGCGGGAAGGCAGCGCCGCCCACAACGTGGTGAGCCTTGTGCGCGGGCTAGTGGAAAGCGGCATGGAGACCGACCGTTTTTTGTTCTGCACCGACGACAAACACCTCGACGACATCTGGCGGGACGGGCACATCCGCTGGAACCTGAAGCTGGCCATGGAAGAGGGGCTTGCGCCGGCCCTTGCCCTCGGCATGGCAAGCTACAACACCGCCAGGCACTACAGGCTGCCGCGCCTTGGCGCCGTGGCGCCGGGCTACCGTGCCGACCTCGTGCTGCTCTCGGACCTGCGGGGTGTCCTGGTGGAGGAGGTCTACAAAGACGGGATACCGGCCTCCGAGGCGCTTAAAAACCTTGGGGAGAGTCCCCCGCCCGACCCCGCCGTGCTGCATACGGTATCGCTGCCCGCCCTTTCTGAGCACGACCTGCGGCTGCCCGTGGCAGAGAAGACGGATGTCATCGGCATGATACCCTACCAGCTGGAGACCGAACACCTGCGGGAGAGTGTGCCGCAAAGGCAGGGCTATTTTACACCCGGGGGGGACTATGCAAAACTCTGTGTGGTGGAACGGCATGGCAGGAGCGGGAACCTCGCCCTGGCACCGCTCAAAGGCTACGGGATCCGGGGCGGCGCCATCGCCACCACCGTTGCGCACGACAGCCACAACATCCTGGCCGCGGCGGACAACGACAAAGACCTCCTGTTGGCGATACGACGCCTCGGAGAGATGGGCGGCGGTTATGTGCTTGTGCGCGGGGGGCAGGTGATCGGGCAGGTGCCCCTGGCCGTGGCGGGACTCATGAGTACCGAAAGCGCCGAGGCCGTGCGCAGCCAGGTGGCGCGGATCAGCAAACAGGCACACGAAATGGGCATTCCCTATCACATCGACCCTTTTATCAGCCTCTCTTTTCTGGCGCTGCCTGTCATTCCCAGCCTGCGTCTGACAGACCGGGGCCTGTTTGACGTAGAACGCTTCGCCCTGCTTTAGATTCCATTTTTTCCCGGCCGACAAATTCCGGTTTGCCGCATTTGTTTGGCCGTGGTATACTGCCCAAAAAAGAGAAAACAGAGGAAACAGACATGAAATTTGAGGAAATGCCCTATACAAGACCCGACATTGCCGCGGCGGCAAAGGCGCTGGAGAAACTGGCGGCGGACGCAAAGCGGGCAAAGAGCGGCGGGGAACTGCTGCAGGTGTTTGAAGCGGCCGGCCGGTTGCAGGATGAGATTGGCACGGCGGGCACCCTGGCGTCGGTTCGCCACACGGTGGACACGAGAGACGCCTATTACAGCGCCGAAAACGATTATTTTGATGAGCAGATTCCCCTGTTTTCGGACAGGGTGCTCTCCCTCTACCGGGCGCTGCTTGCCTCCCCACACCGCGCGGCACTGGACGAGGCCCATGGGCCCATCCTGGGGCAAAAGCTGGAGGTGGCGGTAAAAAGCAGCGACGAAAAGCTGATTCCTCTGCAGCAGGAGGAAAATGCCCTCGAGACAGAATACGAGAAATTATACGCGTCTGCGCGTATCCCTTTCCAGGGCAGGGAACTGACGGTGGCACAGCTGGGTCCATACAAACAGCACATCGACCGGGCCACGCGCAAAGAGGCCTTCGAGGCCGAGGGCGGCTTTTTTGACGAACACCGCGAGAAACTGGACGAACTGTACGACAAGATGGTGAAAAACCGCACGGAACAGGCCCGGCTGATGGGGTTTGACACCTTTACCCCGCTGGGGGATATCCGTATGGAGCGCCTGGGTTACACCCGAAAAGAGATTGTGGCCTGCCGCGAGGAGGTGGCTTTGGGTATTGTGCCCGTCGCCCAAACGCTGTATGAGCGGCAGGCACGACGCATTGGGGTGCCGGATTTTGCCTTTTACGACGTGCCGCTGGCCTTTAAAGACGGAAACCCCACCCCGAAGGGCAGCCCCGAAGAGATCTTGGCTGCGGGGCAAAAGATGTACCGTGCCCTGTCAAAAGAGACGGCGGAATTCATAGATTTTATGATGGAGCGTGGGTTGTTTGACGTGCTTGCCAAACCCGGCAAAGCGCCGGGCGGATATTGTACGTATATAGCGGGGTATAAGAGTCCCTTTATTTTCTCGAACTTCAACGGCACGGCCGGGGATGTGGACGTGCTGACCCACGAGGCGGGCCACGCCTTTGCAGCCTACCTCGCTTCGGGGCGGGACCTTCCCGGGGAGCTGCGCAGCCCGGGGCTGGAAAGCTGCGAGATCCACTCGATGAGTATGGAGTTTTTGACGGGGGAATACCACGGCCTCTTTTTTAAGGAGGACACACCGAAATATGAGCTCTCGCACGCCGAAGACACCCTCACCTTCCTGCCCTATGGCTGCCAGGTGGACGAGTTCCAGCATCTCGTGTATGACCAGCCCGGCCTGAGCCCGCAGCAGCGCTGTGAGTTGTGGCTGGACCTTGAAAAAAAGTACCGCCCCTGGAACGATTTCGCAGACCTGCCTTTCTACAGCCGCGGGGCGGGTTGGCAGCGGCAGCTGCACATCTACACCTCCCCCTTTTACTACATCGACTATGTGCTGGCCCAGGCGGTAGCTTTGCAGTTTTTCCTCGCCTCCCAGCGCGATTTTGAGGATGCCTGGCAGCGCTATCTGAGGCTGACCCAAAAGGCCGGGACGGAGGACTATACCGGCCTTGTGGCCTCGGCGGGGCTGCGTACCCCCTTCGAGCCCGGCGTGATGCGACAGGTGGGGCAGGAAATGCTGCACTGGCTGGAAGCCAAAGACCGGTTTTAGCCGAACGAAAAACGGACTCGCCGCAGCGCCGAGCAGGTCGGCGCTGCAGCGCGATGGGACCGCAAAAACAAAGAAAGACATCCGCCGGTTTCGCAAAACACTGCGAAACCGGCGGATGTTTTTCTATACAATGCCTATTTTTGAAGCAAGAGGTCACACGACGCTCTATCCTCCGATATATCCAGAAGGATCCTGCAAACCGGGGTTGTAGACTTCGAAATGCAGGTGGGAGCCCGTGGAAAAGCCGGTGCTACCCATCAGGGCGACGGTGGTGCCGGCCTCCACATAGGTGCCTACGCCCACAAGCAGGCTGTTGCAGTGTGCATAGAGGGTTTTTAGACCGTTGCCGTGGTCAATGACGAGGTAGTTGCCGTAGCTCGAGTGGCTTGTGGCCGTGGTGACCACGCCGTTGCCAGCGGCCACGATGGGGGTGTTGTAAGGCGCCGCGATATCCATGCCTCGATGGGCCCGGCCGGCCGGGTCGCTCTGGCCAAAACGGCAGGTGATGGTGCGCGAGGAGGGAACCGGCCAGGTGCTAATGGCGCCGACGACCGGCTCGGGTGCCGGTGCGGGTTCTGCCGGTGCAGGCTCCGGCTGGGTGACGACTTCCTGGCCGTTTTCGTCGATGGTGATTTCGGGCTCGGCGGGCGCCGCAGGTTCGGGTGCCGGCGCGGGGGTGGGCTCCATGCCGGGGATGCCCTCCCCAGGGGAACTGCCCGAGGCGACCACGGCGTTGGAGGCGGCCACCATCTCCTGGTAGGCCTGTTCAGCCTCGGCAGCCGTAGCGCCGTAGGCCTCCTCGCTGGCCCGGAGCAACGCGTCGTTTTCGGAGATTTCCCCGTCCTGGGCCAGGATGTTGTTGGCCAGGGAAGAGGCATTACCCGAAAGCTCTTCGTACGATTTGTTGAGTTTTTCAATGAGCTTGTCTATTTCCGCCTGTTCCGCTTCCAGGTCGGTGCGTTGCTCGTCCAGGGTGGACATCAGGCTCGTGTCCTTTTCGGAGATACGCTTCATGGCATCGATCATCTGTAGAAACTCGGTAAAACTGTTCACGGAGAGGATGCTGGTAAGCGCGTTTGAATTGTTCATCTGGTAAATGGCCACAAGACGCTGGCTGAAGAGCGCTTCGGTCTCCTCAAGAGCCAGGCGCTTTTCGGCAATCTCTTCCTCTTTCTCGGCCAGCGCTTCGCGCGCCAGCTCGATCTCCTCTTTGTTGATCGCGATGAGCTCGTCAATGACCGACTTTTCTTTTTGCAGGGTGACGCGCAAAGCCTCGGCTTCTCCGCGCTCGCTCTCCGCCTGGGCAATCTGCCCCGCGATCACATCCAGTTCCCCTTTCAGCCGCTCGTAGCGCTCCTCTGGGGTTTCCGCCCCCACAGAAAGCGGCATGGCCGTGCACAGCATCAGCAAGGCACACAGCAGGGCAAAGAACCGCAGGGAAAAGCGGCCCCTTTTTTTGTCAAACACTCTCTCACCCATTTTTGAGAATCCTCCGGTTTTCGCTTGGTTTTGAAAAACACTGTCTTAAAGCAGGACAAACCAAGGCGGCGTTATCCTCTCAGAGAACCTCGGTTTTTTGCCTTCAGCAGTGCCGAAAGAGAGACAAGGACACTCTCTTTTATATTAGGTATGTTAGTATAATACAACAATCAGTATAAGAAATGCAAGCGTAAAAATACCTACAAGCGGCAAATATATATTATTAAAACATTTTGTAAAGGTTTTTTGCTGATTTTTTTCCACAAGGGGTGGTAGCCGTCGGCCTGTGTATATACTAATTGTAGTATCTGTTTCCTTTTTACAAAAAATCTTTTTGAGTATTATTTTGACTATTTTTTGAGCGGGTTTTGGGTGCCCGCGGTTAGCTTTAAGGGTCTTTTGAAGAGGGACTTTGACTCAACAAAAAAGCACGCCCCCAACAGCAGGTGTAGCCTGGGGCGTGCGGATAGTGCAGAGAAGGTACCCGGCGGTGCCGGGGTAAACCCAATTTATACGGGACTGTTTTCCAATGCCGTGAGGTCGAAGGGTGTGCTCTGATATACATAATAGTTGAGCCAGTTCGAGTAGAGCAGATTGCCATGGCTGCGCCAGCGGTACAGGATGCCCTGTTCAGGGTCGTCGCCGCGGTAGTAGTGTTTGGGAAGAGGAGGGTGCAGGCCCCGGTTTGTGTCCCGGATATACTCGTTTTGCAGGCTCTCCTTGTCGTACTCAGAGTGTCCCATCACGTAGATCTCCCGCCCGTTTTCGGTGCTGAGCAGGTGGATGCCCGCCTCTTCACTGTCGGCCAGGATGCGCAGGGCGGGGTCGTTGAGCACATCGTCGTGGCTGATGCCCGCAAGGCGGGAATGAGGGACATAAAAAGTCTCGTCAAAACCACGTACCAGGGGGTTTCCCGGCCGCAGGACGCGGTGCTCGAAAACACCGTGCAGTTTCTCTTTGAACACCACTTTGGGAATGCCATGGTTATAATATAACCCGGCGAGGGCGGCCCAGCACAGATAGATGGTGGAGTAGACATTCTTGCGCGAGTAGTTGATGAGGTCTTCCATCTCAGCCCAGTAGTCCACCTCTTCATACGCGAGGTGCTCCACGGGGGCGCCGGTAATAATCATGCCGTCGAAACGTTCTTTATGTACCTCGTCCAAGGTCTTATAAAAGGCGGCCATATGGTGCTGAGGGGTGTGCTTCGACTCGTGGGTGCCCGTGCGCAGCAGGGTGAGGCGAACCTGCAGGGGAGAGTTGGCCAGTACGCGGGCCAGCTGGGTTTCGGCGGTGATTTTGTCGGGCATGAGGTTGACAATGAGGATTTCAAGGGGACGGATATCTTGGCGTACGGCCCGCTCATGCGTCATGACGAAGATGTTTTCGTCCTGGAGCACCGAGTAGGCCGGCAGTTCTTTTGGAAGGATCAGGGGCATGGGTTCCGCCTCCTATCGCGGGGATTAGACCTTTTCAAGCGCCTGGTCGAAATCTTTGATGATGTCGCCGATGTCCTCGATGCCGACCGACACGCGGATGAGGCCGGGGTCGATGCCGGCGGCGCGCTGGTCCGCTTCGGAGAGCTGGCGGTGGGTGGCCGAGGCGGGGTGCAGCACCGAGGTGCGCACGTCGCCGATGTGTACGACCAGGCTGGTGAGTTGCAAATGTTCGATGAACCGGCGCCCTGCCTCAAATCCCCCCTTGACGGCAAAGGGGAAGAAGCCGCCCGCGCCTTTCGGCATATATTTTTGCTGCAGCGCATGGTAGCGGTTGCCAGGCAGGCCGGGGTAGTTGATCCAATCGACTTTGGGGTGGGCGGAGAGGTGCTCTGCCAGGACCTGGGCGTTCTCGCTGTGGCGCTGCATGCGCAGGTGCAGGGTGTCGAGGCCCTGGATGGTCAGCCAGGCGTTCATGGGTGCCATGACGCAGCCGAGGTCGCGCAGCATTTGAGCCCGCAGTTTGATGGCCAGGGCCTTTTCGCCAAAGCTCTCGGTAAAGCACAGGCCGTGGTAGCTTTCGTCGGGTTCGCTGAGCCCGGGGTAGTTCCCGCTTTTGGCCCAGTCAAAGGAGCCGCCGTCGATGACCATACCCCCGACACTGGTGGCGTGGCCGTCACTATATTTGGTGGTGGAGTGGATGACAATATCGGCGCCGTGCTGCAGCGGTTTACACAGGTAAGGGGTGGCGAGGGTATTGTCTACCACGAAGGGAACGCCGAGTTCCTTGGCCACGCGGCTCCATTTTTCAAAATCCAAAACGGACATCGAGGGGTTGCCCACCGTCTCCCCCAGCACGACGCGTGTGTTGGGTTTGGCGTGCTGCAAAATCTCCTCGACGGAGAGCTCCGGGTCCACAAAACTGTGCTGGATGCCGAGCTGCTCGAAGGTGAACCCGACGAGGTTGAAGGTGCCGCCATAGAGATGGCTGCTGGCAAGGATGTGGTCTCCGCTGCGGCAGAGCGCCAGCATGCAGATCATGGTGGCGCTTTGGCCGCTGGAAGCCGCGGCCGCACCGACGCCGCCTTCCAGCGTCGCCATTTTTTCCTCCAGAATACTGACGGTGGGGTTCGAAAGCCGGGTATACATGTGCGTAGCGCTGGTCAGATCGAACATGGCGGCCACATCGTCGGTGTTATAATAACGATACGTGGTGGATTGGGTGATGGGCGGTACCTGTGGTTCGGTGGATGGTGCGCAGTACCCGCCGTGGACACAGCTTGTGTCGAATTGATAGTTTGGCTCCATATCGATCTGCCTCCTCGCATTCTGTTTCTCTCCATCATACCACCCGGCGGGAAAAATGCAAAGTGCGTTTTGCGAAGTTTCAAAGATGTTTCACAACCTTTTTCACACAGAATGTAGCGAACAAAAAGTGAAAAAAATATCAACGAAACATCGTTCATGTGAAAAAGAAAGAATTTAGAGACGACAAAAGTCAAAATCTTGAAATAAAAATATGAAATTTTGACCGTTATAATTTAAAAAGGGCGATAAAGTAAGAATATTGTCTAAAAACTTGGAAGAATAAACAAATTACCTACACCTGTACTAGGAAGTAATGAAAAATTCACATTTTGCTATTGCATTCCTCACAGTGAGCTAATATAATAGGAATAGCTTATGAACGTTAAAAAAATTTACCGATAGTTTAATAAGCATCAATTTTCAGGGAGGTAGAAAGTATGACTAGATCACAACTTATTGCTAAGGTGGCCCGGCAGACGGGTATGCCTGTTGCACAGGTAGAAAATGTGCTCTCAACGATCATTGACGACATCATCGAGTCTTTACAACAGGGGGAAAAGGTGACCATTGCCGGTTTTGGACGTTTTGAGATGCGCGACCGCAAGACGAAGGCGTATACGAACCCCAAAACAAAGGTTTCCAGCCAGCTGGCCCCCACCAGTATTCCCGGCTTTAAGGCGAGCGGACTGATGAAACAGCGCATCCAAGAGGGAAAATAATCGCACTGACGACCGAGAACGCCCCCAGAAAGGGCGTTCTCAGGCCGAAGACAAACGGCACATCGCGGCGGACCCCAGGGCCCCCTCTCTTGGCCACCTTGCGGCCAATTCACCTTGTCAGCTGCAAACCCACGCGGCGGTTACGTACTTTTTGTACGCGCCCCCCGCGTGGGTTTTTGCTTCCTTGCGCTGCACTCGTTTCTCTTGGCCTGTTATTGGACGGACTATGTTTACAGTCTCAGAACGCCCCTAAAAAGGCGTTCTTTTTTTATATACCTACCACTCTTCCAGCAAGGCGTTGCACTTCTGCAGGTAATCCGCAGAGATTTTTTGCACCAGCCGGTCTGATGTGAGCAAACCGCTTGTTTCACCGTCGGCGTCGGAGAGACGGTAGTAACAAAAGACAGAAAGACCCTGTTTTTGAAGTGGGAGAAGCACGTTTTGCCATAGGTTGTGCAGGGCATCTTCGAGGGAAACGCCCTCGGCGGGCAGCAGAGAAAGGGAGGGAAGGAAAGGGCCCTTTACGGGCAGGGAGAACCCCCCGCAGCCCGACAGTGCCAGCGCACGCGCATCCATTTGAACATCGGGCGGGAGCGTTTCGCCGAAAAGATGGAGGCTCAAAAAATCGCCGGCGCCCTGGTCGTACCGGCCGCTGGCATGGTCTACGAGACGGGAGGGATCCCTCTGCTTAAAATGCGAAGACAGCGCGGCGGCGTCAAATTGGCCGTAACCCTCTTCGAAAAGGGTGTAGCAGCAAAGGCAGGGGGCGCTGTGCAGATGGTCGCAGATGCGATCTGCGTCGCGCAGGAAAGTTACGCGGCCCTCGGCGTTCTGCCGGCCGAAACGGCGGTAAGCGTCGTCTTTCATCTTGCCGCCGCGCCATTTGGAGAGCGGCCCCTCCCTTGCGTCCTCGCCGCCGCCCGGGAGGTCCTGCCAGACAAGCAGGCCCAGACGGTCGCAATGATGGTACCACCGAAGGGGTTCTATCTTGCCGAATTTCCGAACCATATTGAAACCACTGCTTTTGGCATAGTTCAGGTCGTCCAGGATGGCCTGTTCGCCGGGCGGGGTGTACAGGCTGCTGCTGTAAAACCCCTCATCGAGAAGCCCGCGCACAAAAAAAGGACGGTTGTTCAGATGAAAGACCGTTTTGCCCTTTTCGTTGGGCGCGAGCGAAAATTTGCGCATTCCAAAGTAGCTCTTGACGAGGTCTTCCCCATATTGTATCTCCACGTCATAGAGAAAGGGATTGCGGGGGTGCCAGCTGATGGCGCCAGGCATCTGGATGTGCAGGGTTTCCCCGGGGGTGAACCGTCGTTTGGCCACACAGGTGGCCAGCGCAAAAAGCGATATTTCTCCGCTTTCCGCATCCCCTTCGCAAGAGAGAGAGAGTTCAACCGCCGGTTCGTCATAATGTGGGGTGATCTTCAGAGAGGTGAGATGGGATTGTGGGACACTCTCCATCCAAACGGTTTGCCAGAGGCCGCTCATGGGGCTGCGCCAACCCTCCCTCGGCAGGAGGCTTTGCCTTCCCCGCATATAGGGGGCCTGGTCGGTCTCGTCGATCACACTGACGAGCAGCTCGTTTGTGCCCGGAAAGAAGGCGGCCTCCGTGACGTCACAGGAAAAGGGAAGGTAGCCCCCGTCGTGCCGCCCCACCTCAATGCCGTTCCAAAAAACCACACAGCATTGGTCGACAGCGCCAAAATGCAGGTAAGTGCGTTCTTTTATAAAAGTGAGGGGAAAGACCACCGTGCGCCGATACCACAGCGTTTCGTTGGGCTGAAGGATGCGTCCCATGCCAGACAGCTGGCTTTCAGGGGCAAAGGGCACCATGATTTCACCATGCCAGCTGGAGGGCATACCCTCCTTGGTGGTGACGGCATATTCCCAAAGGCCGTTGAGGTTGAGGTAACTGTCGCGAACCATTTGGGGGCGGGGATACTCCGTCAGCGGCTGAGATCGCTTTGCTTTTTCGCCTGGGGGGTTGATTGCCGGGTGCAATGTGTTTTCCTCCAATGAAACGCACTTTTGTGGGTGGCAGATGGGTTTTACTTACCTCTTCGTCGTCTTAAAAAAGCCGGTGGGCCGCCCTGTGAGAAAAAAACCGGCAGAGGACAAGGGGCGAAGTAGTAGGCCCTACCAGCGGGGAATCAACCTCATTGTACAACACAAGCCGGGTTCTTTCAATGAGGGGAACGTACACCGAGCGGAGAATAAAACGATTTCATGAAATTTATCTGACGTTACTGCCGTAGAAAAGTCAAAAAAGAGACGCCACAAAAAGGCATCTCTCAAAGATAAAAAGCCGTCTTCTGTTTCAGAAAACTCCGGACGTACGCACCGCCCCGGTGAGCACGTTTGCAGGGGCATCCCAGCACGCCGCAGGCGTGGCATCAGAAAGGGGAAGTGCCCACTCGGCCAAAGGCCGGGTTAAGCGGCGCGTTGATTCGGTTTGCGAGCGGGTTCGACGGACTTGCCAATGTACCGCAAAGTGGGCTTTGGAGGCGGGCTGGGGGCCCTGTGCACCGGCCTGCGCCTCACCCGGCGCGCAGCGGTTTTTGGGAAAAGCCGCAGAAAGAGGTGCCTTGCCATCAACAGGCAGGGGGCGGAAAGCGCAAGGGCGCCGACCAGGGACAGTTGACCGTCCAGATGGGCGGAGACAAGCAGAAAAGCCATGAGAAGCAACACAAGCAGGGAACACTTTGTAAAGAAAACAATCACTGGATGGCGCATATTCTATCCCTCCAAAACAACTTCATGTGGTACAATAAGAATAGCACAACCAGAGGTGGTAGTCAATAGAAAAACAAATATTTTTACAAAAACCTTTACAAATACCACAAACTGTTGTATACTGGTGCCATCACTTGAGGAAATGTCGCTTTCCTGTGCGAGAAAGAATCGCTCTATTGTGGTTATTTGCTACTGAGCACGTGGCGACGAAGGGAACGCATTCCGGCCGGAAGCGGAAAAACTCTCACCGAAGAAAAACTGTGACATACACCAAAACGGGATGTAAGGATGGAGGTTGTGGCAATGTTTGGAACACGATTGAGGCAGCTGCGGAAAGAGCACATGATTACCCAGACGGAACTTGCGGGCAAGCTCGGGGTATCCCAGCAGGCGGTGGGGAAGTGGGAGACGGGGCGCTCTTCCCCGGACCATGGCACACTGATGCAATTGGCCGACTTTTTTGGCGTCTCACTCGATTCGCTGCTGGGCAGATGCGGGGGCTTTGTGGGTGAGGTGCAGCCATATCTGCCCGTGGCCGAGGCGCAGGTGCCCGTCGTGGGCAGTGTGCGCGCGGGGTACGGGGCTTTGGCGTTTGAGGAGGACCTCGGCGACGAAGCGGCTACCGTGAAGGACCCCGAGAGTTATTTTTATCTCGTGGTGAAGGGGGACTCGATGGAGCCGCGCATCCACGAGGGGGATTTGGCGCTGGTGCGCAGGCAACCGGTGCTGGACGACGGAGACCTCGGGGTGGTGATTTACGGCGAGGGGGAAGGCACGCTGAAACGCTTCCTGCGGAAAGGCAATGCCGTCGTGCTGCAGCCCTTTAACCCCGCCTATGAGCCCATCATCCTTGCGGGGGAGGACCTGGAGAGACTGTATATTGCGGGTAAGGTGGTAGAGACCAAGGCCCGCTGGTAGTAGAGAAAGGGGCCGGCCGGCTCTTTCCGCGAGGGGAGGGCCCCGGTTTTAGTTCGCCATTTTTGAAGGGGGGGTGGCAGTGGAACTGGCCGAAAAGCTAACACTTTT